>JACQFP010000011.1 GCA_016200005.1 Verrucomicrobiota bacterium
CGCAGCCAACAACCCAAAGCACAATACAAAACCACCACCGACTTCCAAGCTGCCATGGGAGAAAACAACCTCGCCAAAGCCATGCGATTCGTCACACGCAAACGTCCATGCCTCTAAAAACACGCTCATGCATACGCGCTGGAGAATAATCAATCCGGCGATCTTTGAATCGACTTGGCCGATCCGTGGCGCGATGTTGCCGCCCAGACTGTGCCCCGCCACGAAAATGCGATTCGCGTCGATGCCCTCCGTTATGCGCAAACGCGCAACGGCGTTGAGCGCATCATCAACTGTTTCCTCTTTCACGGTCAGGCCGCGCATGGAAAGGAATCGGTTCGGAAAGACTTTGGTCGCCTTGTCGTATCGCAAGACAGCAACACCCTGCGCGGCGAGTCCCCAAGCCAGGTCTCGGAACGGTTTGTTCAGGCCGACGGTTTCGTCTCGATCATGTGGGCCCGAGCCATGAACCAACACAACCGCCGGACAAAATCCGGCGCGCTTCGCAGGCAGCGTGAGAGTGCCCGGCAAAGCCCATTCACCGTCGCCCACCTTGATTTCTGTTTCACGAACCGCGTTTGGTGCAACAGCGGCGGCGGCATCGGGCGCGGGCCGCTGGCCGGGAGAAAACCAAAGGCCGGTGACCTGATGGTCGCGATTGAAGACGACCTTGATGTCGAGAACGGCCCGCTCAAATTCGCAGGTGACGAAAACCATCTCGAAACCGGCCTGCTGCGTCGTGCGCGTGCCGAGTGTTTTCTTGAACGATCCGGCTTGCTCCGTCACCGAGCGCCACGTTTCGCGCATCTTTGGTTCGGGCATGGCGTTCTTCATGGTCGCGTCAAAGCACGCAACGGCGCCGGCGAAATCGTCGTTCGCCAGCAGGTCCACAAATTTTTCCGCGATGACTGGCAAGCCGGTTTGAGCTGAAGCTGGCTGGCTCTTCTCGTCGGAGCATCCCGATCCGGTGATGAGTACCAAACCGAATAATGCGGCTGTGATGGCTGGTATTTTCATGGCTTTCCCTTTCTCCCACTCCCATGTTTAGTTTGTTTTTCCCGGGTCATCCTCGATGACGACGGCCGTGCCGTAGGCGAGGATTTCCGCCGCCGCGCCCATGATCTGGCTCGTGCCGAAGCGAACGTCCACGACGGCGTTGGCGCCGAGGGCCGCCGCGCGAGCAGTCATCCGGTCGAGCGATTGTTCCCGCGATTCCGCCAGCAGTTTCGTGTATTCCTCGATCTCGCCGCCGACGATGTTCTTGCACACGGCGAGAATGTCCTTGCCGATGTGCCGCGCACGGACGGTGTTGCCCGTGACCATGCCGAGCGTCTTGACAACGCGTTTCCCGGCAATCGTGCTCGAAGTGGTCGTGATCATCGTTGAACCTCCTTGTATTTGTCCGTTTTTCTGGTGAACAGTTTCTCCCGCAAAACCGAAACAAAAAGAATCACGCCGCCGGCCAGCAACGCGAGGATGCCGCCTTTGACCAGCCACGGCATCTGTGCATCGGCCAGCAGCGATTCCACGGCCTTGAACCCGGCAAAAAACAACACGACCATCGCGCCGAGCGAAACGAGAATCCACGCGGCGCGGCGCTCAATGCGATTATAGACGTTGATCCAGTAACGGTCCCAGACTTCCTCCGGCGGATTGGCGAATTTGAGTTGCATGGTGACTTCCTTCAATTTTCGATGTTCATTCCATTCGGTTTGTCGCTCCGGCGAAGCGGCAAGCATCTGCTGGAACTCGGCTTGTTCGTCCGCGGAAAGCTCGCCGTCCAACGCGCCGGTCATCAGCCGGCGAAAGCCGTCCAGCTCGTGGTTGGTTGGCGAGTCATGTGTCATAGCAACCGATTCAACGTGTCCTTCAAATGTTGCCGTGCGTAAAAGAGCCGCGACATGACCGTGCCTTGGGGAATCTCCAGGCGCTCGGCGATTTCGGCGTACGAACAATCCTCGACCTCCCGGAGGATGAACACCTCGCGCTCCTCCGGCTTGAGCCGCGCGACGGTGCTCCACACGTGTTGCGCCAGGTCGCTGCGTTCGGCCAGCACCGCCGGATCGGCCTGGTCGCGGAGAGCCGCAGCCTGAACATCTTCAGCAGCCAAGGACTCAGTGGCCCGGTCAAGTTCACGAAAGCGGGATCGTTGCCGCAGATGGTTCAGGCACAGGTTGCGGAGAATCCGGTAATACCACGTGAAGAATCGCTGTTGCAGGTTGAAGCGCGGCATGGCCCGGTACGCCCGGACAAAGGCCTCCTGCGAAAGGTCCAGCGCGTCCTCGTGGTTGCCCACCAGTCCCAAGGCCGTGAAGTATGCCCGTTTCATATTCTTGCTGACCACGACGCCGAACGCCTGTGCGTCTCCGCGCCGGCACCGCTCCAAGGCCGCCCGTTCTTCCACTTCCAACGGCCCTTTCAGGTCGGTGTCTGCCAGTTGCATAGTTCGTCCCGTCACGAGTGATACACCCGGCGGGCGGATTTATTCAGCAAAAACGTGGGAGTCTCCCAGCCCAAACGCGGTGCGTCATATCGCACCGGCTGAATCCCGTCGAAGTCGTCTCCAGCGAGGCCGCGTGTGTGGAAGTGCTCACTAGCGCGAGCGTAACGCCGCAAACCGAAAACGCAAGCCGGCGACAGCCAGTCTCATCGCACCTTCACCAACTTGTAACGGATGCCCACGCCGCGTCTGGTGCTGTTGTCCACCCCCTCGAACTGGTAAACACCCATCGTATTTCCGCGTGTCCTGAAGGCGTTGAAGGAGCCGAACCCATCGCGATAGCTGTGTCCAAAGTTGGAAGCTGGCGCTTCATCTCTGACCGCATGATTAGCGTCCTTCTTGGCGAACACCTCAACGACTTTTTCGGGCGAGATCGTTTCCCACTCCTGGAGCTGACCGCCGAACTCTTCTTGCGTCTCGATCGTCATCATATCCCAATTCTTCTTGCCAAGATGCAACAGGACATCCAAGTCGCGAGCCTTGATCCATTGCTTCAGTTCGGGTGTGAGTTCCACAAAGGCGGGACCTTGATTCGGATGGAACTCCAGCGGGAAAGGCGGTTTGAAGGACTTCCCGGTTTCCAGGTCGAAGAACACCCAGCCTTGGTCATCGGCGTCTGGCGTCGCGAGCACCCGCTCGATCACCGGACCAAAGACGATGGGGCGCGATGTTCTGACCGCCTGCCTCACCTGCGTTGGTTGCGATGAGGGATTGATGAATTGAACGGCCACCGCGACGATCAGCCAGATTGCCGTATTGACGCCGCCAACAGCAATCGCCTGTTTCCCGAGCCGCGTCTCTCTCGACGGGATTCCAAGAGCGATGCCGAGCAATGCCGCCGCCAAGATCGACCAGACCAGAAACTCCGGCGGATGGGGAAAGAAACAAAAAGTTGTGATTCCCAAAACTCCACTCAAGCCGGAGAAAAACAGGGCAATGCCAGCAAGCTGTGAGTTGGCTGAATATCCCACCGGGCGTTTGCCCGTTTCGGCAGGCGGGACGCTCGCGTTCACCGCACGCCAGACCCGGCGGATTATCCAGAGGTTGAGCGGAATAATTGTCGCTACCGCCAGGAAAAACGCGAAGAGCGCACCGTTGCGAACCAGCATGTCGTCGAACGGGCGATTTACGTTGGCCGGGTTGGCGTGGAAATCGGCGTAAAACCTGAAAACAAACAGCCAGGCTCCGCCAACAAACGCATCCAACGCCAGCAGCGGGAACAGCAGCCCATCGAACAACGCGAGGCCAAGGCCACTCAATTTGCCGCGCGAATTGCGGATTTTATGAACCGCCAGCCAGCCGCATACCGTTGAAACAACTGCGGCAACAAAACCGAACTGCAGAATCGGAATCTCCCTTAGCGTTGATTTCAAATCGTTGCCGAGAAACGTCGAAACGCCGAACCAACCGAGGATTGAAAATATCAAGACGATCCAGGCGAAACCTACTTTGGCGGCGATTGGGACGGCCTTGGCACGGTCACCGGTTGGCGCCGCGGATCTGGCCGCACCCGACGACGAAGGCGCCCTGGCCGACCCGGCCAGCAAGCCAAGCACAACCAGCACCACGCTCAGTATCAGCACCAACACGGCGCCGAATAAGAGCTCATGAGGTCGCAGTTCCAACGTGCCTAGTTTGCGGAGGCCAATGATCAGGATGACCAGCGCGGCACCAAAACATGCGAGTTGCGCGAGACGGGCGGCGGTGTCATCGGGCATCAGATGTCGCCGCCACCAACCGGAGCGTTGCGGGGTTGCCGACGACGATGCAGGGAAGTTTTGGCTTTCTCCAACACCCGCAGATTCAGTTTGAGGCTCCTCACGTCGTCTCCTACTGGGATCAGGTGTTCCCGCGATCGTTTCCACCGCCGGCTTCAACTGCCCCTTTTCATCCAGGGTGGCAAGCCGATCCAAAGGCGCATTCCAGCCCCGGAACATGCCTCGAATCAGAATCACTGCCAGAAATGTCACGGCGCCTCCGATCAAGGAGCCCACCGAGGGCATCCCGAAGTGCGGTGCCACCAATGCCGCACACCCAACCCACGCAACGCCATAAATGCCGGCCAGCATGAACGAATCCCGCACAACGCCGGGCCGGTAAATGACGCGCTGACCGTTCCGGACGACCACCACTGGAGCGAACCATCGGTATCTTGTGGCGGCGGACGGCTGCGTTTTGCCTTGTGGCGACGCCGTCGCGGAGGTTGTCGGCTCATGGGTGATTTCCTCCACCGCTGTCTTCACCTGGCTGGCCTGCTGGTAGCGCAGTTCCGGTTTCTTTTCCAACGCACGCAACACTACTTCGTCAAGACGCACATCAATCTGAACTTTCCTGGACGGCGGTTCGATCGGTTTGCCGGGCAGTTCTCCGGTAAGCAATTCGTAGAAGACAACGCCGAGCGAATAAATGTCCGCGCGACTGTCCACCCGCTGCGGATCGGTTTTCTGTTCGGGCGCACTGTAACCGGGCGTGCCGACGGTCTGCTCGCCGGTGAGCGTGGTTTGGAGTTCCGGCTTTAGCCGGTCCGAGCCGCCTGAAGACGGGACTCCAAACGAAACGTCCGCGCTTGCACCCAGCATTTTGGCGATGCCAAAATCGGCGACCTTCACGCGTCCGTCTTTGTCGAGCAGCAGGTTCTCCGGCTTGATGTCGCGGTGGATGATGCCGCGGTCGTGGGCGAATTGCAGCGCATCGCACAACGGCGGCACGATGGCCAGCGCCTCCTCCGGCGTGAACTTCCGCGCGCGCAAAAGCAGCCGGAGGTTCACGCCGTCCACAAATTCCATGAGCAGGAAATAGAATCCGCCTGCCTGCCCGAAGTCATAAATGGTGACGATGTTCGGGTGATTCAACGCAGCGAGCGCCTGCGCCTCGCGCGTGAAGCGTTCGGCGAATTTCGCGTCGCCCACGCGCTCCGGCGCGAGGAGTTTCAACGCCACGAGCCGGTTCAGAGTCTTCTGCCGCGCTTTATAGACCACCCCCATGCCGCCACGTCCCAGACATTCGAGGATTTTCAGTTGCGGAAAATGCGGGGCGATTTGTTCTGGCGGCAGTGGCGGTTGCGCGGCGGGAAGGTCGTCGGTGAAAACGGTTTCCGTTTTCAGGTTCAACGCCATGAGACAATTCGGGCAAAGCCCAGCAGGCGCGTTCTCCTTGAGGGGCGCGCCGCACTGCGGGCAGATTGGCAATGATTCGTTGCTCATGCCCGTTACTTACCGACTGGCGGGAGATTGTTACACGGTGGGTTCATCTTATTTTCGGGCCAGTGCGGCGGCCAGATGGCGCAATTCTCCGTCCAAGTCTGCGCCGTCGGAGAGCGTTTGCGAGATTTCCTCCCGATAGACTTCGCGAAAACGCTTCCGCAGCCGATGCACCGCCACCCGCGCCGCGCCTGCGTTCACGCCAAGCCGTTTGGCCACCGCCGCGTAATCAATCGCCCCGCGCTCCGCCATGAGACAGGTTTTGAGGGCCTCAAAATCACCGGCCTTTCCTGCCACCGCGAATTCCTCACGCAATCGGCTCACCGTCAAATCCAGCAACGTCAGCGCCCACTGCTGATCGAAGGTTTCGTCCGCCGCGAGCGAAGGGGTGTCAAAGGCGTATCGGCTCTCGGCGAAGGCTGTGTCGAATTGAACCTGCGATTGGTCACCGCCGCGACGTTGCGCGGAGGCCCGCCGCCATTCCTTGCTCATGAAGTGTTTCAGCGCGACGATGAGAAACGTCCGCAGTTTGCCCTTGTCTGGATTGGCAGAATCAAGCCACCGCTTTTGGAGCAGCCGCCAAAAGAACTCTTGCGTGAGGTCTTGCGCATCATGGGGTGATTGACCACAACGGCGGACGTACGCGTAGAGCGGATACCAGTAGGCGCGGCAGATGTCTTCCAGCGCCGCCGCCGATTCGGGCGAAGGCCGTTGGGTTGCCGCCAGCACCACCGACCAGCGCGTGTTAGGAAAGACCCGCGGTGAAAGGTTGGATGACACCTGGCTCGTCATGCGGACATTCTATCCAAGTGAATTACCGGAAACGAGGCGGATGTTACAGGGGAGGTGCTGAAGCGACTCCGCTTTTCGGAACGGAGGGCATGCTACTCTTGGCCAGACTTCCCCCAGCGTCGCTTGTGCAATCCGTCAATAGTTCGGAAGTCAGCGCTATTGAGCCGGTACTGACACTGGTTTCGCGCCACGGCCGCCGTTACCGGGGCCCAATTCCAGGGTACGCCCTTCGTGCGTGGTTTCTGGCCGAGCGAAGCGGCCCACTTCAGCCGGGCAGAGCGTGTGCACGAGCAGGGACGAAAACCTATTTGCTCAAATCCATATAATACAAATCCTTGGCCTCTATCTTCATCCCGGGATTATGGCCCTGGATGGCAAAGTGACCGGATTTGAATTCGGCATCGTCATAGGTCATCACCAGCTTGTCATTGATCCAGAATTGAATGTGCGCGCCTACAGCCCGGATGCGGTAGCTAAACCATTCGCCGTCCTTGGTGAGTAGTTCGGTGGCTTTTCCGGTCGGCTTGCCCGGTTTCCACAACCAGCCGGTATAGGCATCCCCGCTGTTGCAAATCTGGGCTTCGTAGCCGCGCGGGAAACCATCCACATTGTCGGCCGGCGGGTTGGCGCGAAAATACAACCCGCTGTTGGCCTTGGCCCCTTGTTCGGAGATCCGGAACATGCCATTCACTTCCAGATCGGAGCAGGTGGCGTCGGTGTAAATGTGCCCCATTCCGCCAACGCCCACCAGCACGCCATCCTGGACTGACCAGGTTGCTTTGCCGTGGACAGTCCAACCAGTGAGGTCTTTGCCGTTGAACAAAGAAATCCATTTCGATTTGACTTCGCTGCGGGCCGCGCAGCCAATCATCATCACACCAACCAGTATGGTAAGAATTCTTTTCATGGTGATCACCATTCGTTTCACTTCTTTGCAATTGACCAAGTTCAGGCACTCGGTACTCCCCCAAGAGAACACGCACGAACCCACCGATCAATAACAAATCACTGCCAGAGAAATGAAATACCTGGGAAGCGATGGACGTCGAGCATGATCATTGAGCCGCAGCTTCACACGCCTGCGGGATGTGGGATGGGACCTTTCCGCGCCACGATGGTCTGCCACGATGGTCTGCTGCCGAGATACAGCGATTGCACCGTTCGAAGGAATAGGCTAACCATGCCGATGACAGCGGCTCAAACCATCACTCACATTGTGCGCGACGAACGGGGCACGGCGGAGTTCGACGCGCAAATCGCCCGGCAGGAGGAAGCAGCGAAAGCATTCCACGCCGCTAGCGGAGAAACTCCCCTGCAAAAGCGTTTGCAAAGTTCGACTCAATCGCGCTGAGTCTCCCGCTCCACCGGGACTTGCATGTGCCGCTGGCCATCACGCGCGGGTCGGGGTTGCGAGGCGTGGATGCGCTGACCTCACAAGAAAAGGACCCGACGAGAATGTTCGACGATCAACTGTTGCAAAGCGCCACCCAGCTTGGCCGCATTCTGTTCACGCGCGATCCGGACTTATCGGCGGGAGCCGCAAAAGCGATTGCGCAGAGGCAGAAACTTCTCGACGGTGACATTCGCCCGACAGACGAATGTTTCCAATGGCAGATGCGTTACGGACCTGGAAATCATCGCCAACTCGGCAACCTCTGAGGCAACCATGAACCAAGTGGTGTACTTGCCGCTCTAAAACGTCGTCAGCCTCCCCAATTCTCTGACGCGCTGCTCGATGTGCGCACGTCGGAGCTTCGTCGTGCGATTCAAGCCGAACCCTTCGCAGCAGAACGACGCCACGACGGTGCCATAGACGACGGCGCGGCGCAGGTTGGCGTCAATCGAACCGCGCCCCGTCGCCAGATAGCCCATCATGCCGCCGACGAATGAATCGCCCGCCCCCGTCGGATCGATCACGCGCGGCAGCGGAAACGCCGGCGCGATGAAGACACCTTTTGGCCCGGAAACAATCGCGCCATGCTCGCCCTTCTTGATGATCACGTACTTCGGGCCAAGCTGGTGAAGTTTTTTGATGGCGGTCACGACGTTGTCAGCCTTGGTGAGTTGATAAGCCTCACTGTCGTTGAGCACGAAGCAATCAATCCGTTTCAGCAATTTGAGCAAATCTTTGAGCGCGATGTTCAGCCACAAATCCATCGTGTCGGCGGCGATGAATTTTGGCCGGCGCATCTGGTCGAGCACATGAAGTTGCAGCGCCGGAGCGATGTTCGCCAGCAGCACGAAGGGCGAAGCCTGATACGCCTGGGGCAACGTGGGGGTGAACGTTTCGAAGACCCCCAGTTCCGTCAGCAGCGTCCGGCGATTGTTCATGTTGGTTTCGTATTCGCCCGACCAGTGAAAGGTCTTGCCGGGCAGCCTCTGCAAACCTTCGAGATCAATACCGTGCCGGCGGTAAAGCTGGACGTAACGCTTTGGAAAATCATGCCCAACCACGCCGACGAGTTTGACCGGCCCAAAGAAACTGGCCGCCACCGCCGCGTGACTGGCGGAGCCGCCCAACAGGCGCGGATTTTCGGCCTTTGGAGTTTTGATGGAATCGAGGGCTGTCGAGCCGACAACAAGAACGCTCATACAAATTTCAAATTGCGAGTTTTCTAAAAGCGAAGATTACGCTGCCAGCCAAACGCGGGCAAGCCCTTGCTCGTGGCAGCCCATGTGAGGAGGCTCTAACTGATTCGTCATGCTCAGTTCAGGATTTGATTTGAGCCTCCTCACGTCGGCTGCTACGCCAACCTCCGCCGAAACTCAGCGCATGTTTTCGTTACGTCGGGTGCATTCAAAATGGCAGAGACGACGCATACGCGTTTCGCGCCTGCGGCCAGAACGTCGTCGAGATTCGACAGCTTGATCCCACCGATGGCGAACCAGGGAATCTGCACGTTGGCCGCCGCCCAACGAACGTATTTGAGCGTGACCGCTCTCGCCGTCGGCTTTGTGCCCGTGGCAAAGACCGGCCCGATAGCAAGATAATCAGCGCCCGCGGCAAGGGCGCGCCTGGCCTGTTCCGGCGCATGAGTGCTCAAGCCTACTCGAAGTTGAGAGTTGGAGGTTGAGAGTTGAGAGACGTTCGTGAAGCCGGCGTCAAAAAAATCCTCCTGACCCAAATGACAAAGCTCCGCGCCAACTTCGCGCGCAATCTCCAAATGATCATTGATGACCAAACCAACACCGGCGGCCCGAGTGACCGGCAGGATTGCCTCGGCCATGTGCCGGATTTCGTCGAGCGAAGATTGTTTGGCGCGAAGCTGAATGAGGTCCGCACCGCCTTCACAAAGTTCCCGCGCCACGAGTTCCGGCGACCGCCCGCGCAGATAAGCGGTATCGACAAACGCATAGAGCCGGCAGTCAGAGAGTGGTTTCATTTCAATATCATCGAACCGCGACGTAGCCGCCGACATGAGGAGGCGGATTCCATGTCAAATCACAGCCTTCTGTCCGCCTCGTTACCTCGGCGGCTACTTCTTGATTGGGCTGCTACCGCGTCTTTGCAAACATGACCCGCCACAACCATGACCAGCGCGGCGCCAGAAACACCAGTGCGTTTTGCAGTCCCGGCGCGAACATCATCCGCTGAAGCCACGTCGCCCACACGAGCCGTCGCGTAAATGCTTCGTCGCAACGGCGCGCGATGGTTTGTTGCGCTTCTGACCACGAAATTTCACCCTGACTGTAAGCCGCCAACGGTTTAATGGCGATTTCCGCCGACTCGAAGGCCATCGACATGCCGTTGCCCGTCACCGGCGGGATCATGGTCAGTGCGTCGCCAACACAACACTCCGTTCGGTTGGTCGCGTGTTGGGCCGTCAACAGCAATCCCGCGACGGAACAAAACGAGTCCAAGTCAAATTCCGCTGACGCCAACCGGCGTTGCAGGAGTGAATCCGCCGGGCCACGCAATTGCTCCTGCCACTGCGCCGGTAAATCCGCGGCGTTCGTGTGCCGACGGAACAAACCGCACACGTTGACCTCCGTCTCGTTCAACCGGCAGATCCCGACGTAGCCGTTGGGTGAGACGTGCATTTCCAGGTCCGCTTTGATTTGGACATTTCGCGCGTGAGCTTTCAACCCAAACCAGCGCCAGCCGTTGACGACTGGCTGAAGCCGTCGCCCGCTCGCGCGCACGACGCCGTCGGCGGATTGATCGTCGCGCCACCGGTGGTTTTCCCTCAACTCACCACCAAGTTCATGGAATTGTTCCGCCAGCAAACTGTCCACGGTGTAACGCGACAAACAAAGGGCAGGTTGCGGCAGGTGGCGAGGTGGCGATTCAACTTTGGACGCGAAGAAGGCCGCAGTTCGCGCCGGTTGCGCGCCAGCTCGAAGAAAAAGTTCGCGCAAACCCAGCCGCGCGAGCGTTGCCTGCCCCCGCCCGCTGATGAATTCGCCGCAAACGCGATGGCGCGGATAGCGCCCCGCTTCCCATACCGTCGCCGGCACGCCGCGTAGGCGCAGACCAATGCCCAACGTTAAACCGGCCAGCCCGCCGCCGACAATCGTGATGGGTTTGGAAGCGCTCATGACCAAACAACTTCATTCATTTCGCGACGCAGCGAACAAGTGGCTAAACAATCCAGTTGCTCCCTCACTCAGCTTCCATTTGGCTTCGTCTGGCCACAGGGTCGAAAGCTCATTGCCTGTGAAACCCGCGCGCACGCTGATCACCGCGTCGTGCCGGGTGACCGCGTTGCACCCAATCAAACCCAGCAAATGGCTCACCGTCCACGGCAGCAAGGTGCGACGCGGCTCGCACGCCACAAACAATTTAGTGTTCGCCGCGGCGCGACGCAACAGCTCGGACAATTGTTTGTCGGAGAAATGGTGCAGAAACAAATTGGCGACGATCGCTTCATGTCGGTCCGAGGTCCCGGAACGCAGCCAGTCGAACACGTCCGCCTTCACCACCTCGAGTTCCCAGTCCAAAGCATGAAAAGCGTCGCGAGTCTCCTTGCCGACCAGGCTCTGCTGGTCCACAAGAATCACATCCGCGCGCGGCCGATGCGGTGACAGTCGTTGCGCCACGCTCAGCAACAGCGTTCCGTCGCCCGCGCCCAGTTCCACGAGTCGTCCACAGTTCGCGTTCGCTTCAGTATTGAGAAGTTGTTGCGCGATGATCTCCGCGTGGCGCATCAAGCGGTTGACCCGCTGCAAATCCTTCCGCGACCTCACCGCCCGTGGATCGTCCGGCGGCAATTCATCCAGCAATTCCGGTTCAACGATGCGTTTCATTCTGTGATCCGTAATGGGTGATATGTAATTCGTCCCTTCGCTTTTGCTCACGCATCACGCATCACGTATCACTGTTTATTCCACCTCCAGCAACGCTCCGTGGCAACTGAATCCCGCGCCGAACGACGACAGCCACCAGAGTCCGTCCGGCACGTTGTCCGCCAAGGTCGCCTGCAAAACAAAATAGACACACGGGCTGCTGATGTTGCCAAACTCGCGCAACACCGCCGCGCTGTGACGAACGTCGGCTTCGGACAATTTCAGTTTCTTACGCAACGCGACCAGCACTTCGCGGCCACCGGCGTGCCAGACCCAGGCGCGAATCTGATCGCGACTGACTTCGGCTGACGCGAGCACATCATGCAACACGTGCTCCGCGGCCTGGGCGGCCGCCGCCGGTACTTGCGGCGTGAGAATGTTGCGCAGCATTCCGCCGCGTTGCTCGAAGCGCAACAGGTCGCGATCGGAGGGGGAAAGCATGGTGCTCGAAGTTTTCCATTTTACTTGGCGGCGTTTGGGATTGGGCTGGCTGCTCAACACCGCTGCGCCCGCGCCATCGCCAAACAGACACGCGCTGACGAGCACGCCTGGATCATTGTCGAGATAGAACGCCGCGCTGCACACTTCCACGCAAATTGACAACACTCGTTGACAGCGACCCGAGGCGAGCAAGGCTTCCCCGGTGCGAAGGTTTGGAATTGCCGCGCCGCAACCTTGCCCGACCAAATCCAGACACAGCGCATCGGCGCGCAACCCCAGACGCTCGCTCACATAACTCGTGAGACCCGGACACAAATAGCCGGTGCAAGTGCTGATGATGACAGCGTCGATCTCTTTCGCCGACAGACCAGCCTCTTGCAATGCGCGTTCAGCAGCTTGCGTAGCCAGTGCCGGGGCATTTTTAGTGAAGCGAGTGTGGAGCGCATCGGGCGTCAGATCGAACACTTCGGTCAGCGAATCGAGCGCGAGGCGGCGGGAGTCAATGCCGTTGTTGCTGCAGAGGACTTTCTTGATGATGGCCCGCGACCGGAGGTTGAGCCGCGAAAACTGCGGCGCATATTGAGCCGCCTCCCAACATTCAATCTGGGTGTAACGTTTCGGCGGTGTGGCCGTTCCCAATCCGGTAATGAACATGACGAATTGTAACGCAGAGCCGCCGTCGTGCAAATCGGGAAGCGAATCCGCCAACGCAATCGCAGATCGCCGGCAAGTATTGCTTCGTTGTTTACATGGGCAACAAATCCGCCACCAACGTCTTTTCCTCCTTCAACTCGTTGACCGAGGCGTCGATCTTCGCGCGACTGAACTCGTTCAGCGGCACGCCTTGAACGATCTCCAATTTCTTCCCGTTGCTGCGGACCGGGAAGGAACAGATGAGTCCCTGCTCGATGCCATAGCTGCCGTCGGAACAAACACAGACGCTGTGCCTGTCGCCGGCGGGCGTCGGGTTGAAAATGGATGCGACGCTGTCCACGATGGCGTTCGCAGCGCTGGCCGCGCTGGACAGGCCGCGAGCTTTGAGGACGGCTGCGCCGCGTTGTTGCACAGTGGCGATGAAATCGCCTTTGAGCCAGGCCTCATCTTTGATGAGTTCGGTTGCAGGTTTGCCGTTGACCTTCGCGTTGTAGAAGTCTGGGTACTGCGTGGAGGAATGGTTGCCCCAGATGGCGACGTTGGAAACCGCAGTGATATCGACGCCGGCCTTTCTAGCAAGCTGCGATTTGGCGCGGTTCTCGTCGAGCCGGGTCATGGCAAAGAAATGATCGCGTGGAATGTCCTCGGCATTGTTCATGGCGATCAGACAATTTGTGTTGCAGGGATTGCCGACGACATGAACCCGCACGTCGCTGGCCGCGTTTTTCTGAATCGCCTGGCCTTGCCCGATAAAAATCTTACCATTGATGCCGAGCAGGTCCTTTCGCTCCATTCCCTGTTTGCGCGGCACGCTGCCGACCAACAGCGCCCAGTTCACGCCGCGAAAGCCCTCGTCCAAATTGGCAGTGGGCACGATACCTTTCAGCAACGGAAACGCGCAGTCGTCCAGTTCCATGACCACGCCGTTGAGCGCGGGCAATACCGGCTCGATTTCGATGAGGTGAAGTATGATGGGCTGATTCGGGCCGAACATCGCGCCCGAAGCAATACGGAATAACAGCGAGTAACCGATCTGACCGGCAGCGCCCGTGACAGCGACGCGAATGGGAGTAGTGCTCATAATGTATTCATCAATCGTGCGGAGTATGGGAAGCAGACAGAACAGAATCAAGCGGGAAGGATTTCGAAATATCACCAGCCTTCACCTCTCCGGAGCGAAGCTGCCCCAGGTAGCCGGTTCAAAATCGGTGATCTACGACGTAGCCGCCGACGTAACGAGGCGGCCAACAGACTGCGAGACTCCAATGAATCCGCCTCGTTACCTCGGCTACCTCGTGAACGGGCGGCTACGCGCCCAGAGCAGCACGGGTGCGTTTCACCAAATCGTTGTCCGCCCCACCTGAGCCGCGCAAGTTGAACACGCTGGCCGCGAGATAGCGGTCGCGCCACGCCGGCGACACGTTCTGGTAATCTTCCAAAACCGCCGAGCTGAACTTGTAGTCGTGCGCATTGTTGCCTTTCAAAAAAATCAGACGGCGGGCGGCAGCAATGAACTCCTTCGCCTGCGGGTTTTCCTTTAGATAGGCCAACACTTTTCGCGCGGCCAGCATCCGCTCACCGCTCACGTCGGCAAAAATCTCCTCGATACCTTTGGCGCCGGATGCTTTGAGCGCAGCGGGTTCGAGTTGGTCAATTCGCAAACCTCTTCCGCGAATGGCATCGCCGCGGAACAGGGTTGAAAAAGCAGCCGCCTGCAACAAGAGAAGTCGGCGACTGAGATCGTCACGACTAGTTTCAAATGCGAAATGAAGCGCATTGGCCGAAGTGACCGCGTGCAAAGAAACAATTCCGGGCCGGCGCATCAGCCACTCGCCGCCAGCGTCGAAGAAGGCGTCCCAAAGTGATTGAGGCGCGTTACCACGATTGAGCAATTCCACTACTTTGTCGCACGCTTCGTCGGGCGAAGCGTCACGCAGGGTCGCCAGCATTTCGGTCGTCGCATCGGGGTCGGCTTTGCCTTGGAGCCAGTCGCCACGAATTTTGGCGGCCAGGGTTTGGTTCCGTCGCCACGGACGATCGGGCGCAGCGTTTCGTTTGGCCGGATTCTCTCCATCATGGTCCAACAATGCGTAAGCGAGCGAGCGCAAGACGGGCTCGGCATGTTGCCAGCCGATGAACTGCAACGTGCGCCAACTGTTGGCCACATAAATCGCCTTGTGACCGATCTCTCGAAAATCGCGCGCGCCGTAGCGGCAGAAAATCTCGAACACCTCGCGCGGTTCGGCGGCGCGAGCCAGGCCGACAACCGCCGCGTCTGCGCCCGCCTCGTCCCAGTTGTCCATTGCTTCAGCGAATGCGTGCCGGGCCTTGTCGGCCGGCGGCACTTTGGATTCCTCCACCGGCCCCATCGTCCAATTGCCTTCGCGCACGTCCTGCGCCTGCGAGCTTTTGAACTGGTCCAGCGCCCAGAAGATCGGCAGCCAGCGGTCGGAATCGGGCGAACTGATGCTGGCCAGATGCGCCGAGTTGACTACGAGCACCGCGTGAAACTTGAAACCGACGGGTCGCGGTTGAATATTCCGCACGCCTGCCAGCAACAGCCCAGCCAGCACATCGCGATACGCCAGACCTCTCTGGATTCGTGCGCCGACTTCCTCCAACAACTTTTCCCGTGGCGTGTCTTCGAGCAGGCGAACCAGCGGCTCAATTCCCGAATCGAAGCGAACAATCTTTGGATCGAGCTTCGCCTCCGCCGCAGAAACCGACGGTAGCCGCGACAGGAATGAGAAGTCGCCCAAGCCCAGCGCGGCGCCAGTGGCGCCTGTCGCCTTCAAGAATCTTCTGCGTGTGACTGATAGTCTCATGGCTTGGTTCACGACAAAAAGCGAAACGACTTTGGAATCCTTTGGAGTATTGCGCGCCGGTCTCGTAACAGCAAGCAAAGGTTGGTTGTGGTTGAGGCCTTATTGAGGGAGTGCTTGGTAAGAGAAACACCGCGGGCCGCACTTCCACGCCGTCAAATAAGGCGTCCGTTGCAATTCTGGCGCCGTAGTAACGATACTTTGCCCGTCCGCCACAAGCCGTCACCAATTCGTTTCACCTTTTTTTTCAGGTGAATGCTGCCGCCGCTGGTACGTAAGCATACAACCGGTCCGCCGCCGTTGATCTTGCCATGCAACTCGCTGGATTTGTGTTCACCCGCGACGGTAACAGGCAATTCGGTGACGACCCGGCCGCCGCTGGTTTTTGCGTCGAGATCCACCGCCACATTTTCCGCGCAGTCCAATCGGATGCTGCCACCGGACGTTTCCAGATGACAATCTGCTTTTGGCTGGCCCGTCAAGTGGACGGAAACCGAACCGCCTGTCGTTTTGGCGACAACGTCGCCGTGAACTTCGCCCGCTTCAATGTTGCCCCCGGAAGTTTTGGCCGTCACTTTGCCGTGAGATTTCTTGATGCTGATGTTGCCGCCGGAAGTTTTGGCCTCGGCGCTGCCCTCGGCCTCACCGATCTCGATGTTTCCGCCCGACGTCTCCGCGACAACCGCGCCTTTGGCTTTATCCAGCCGGACTGAACCGCCGGAGGTGCGCGCGAATACATTATCGCCCACTTCGCCAATCTGAATGCTGCCGCCGGATGTACGCACTTCCACTTCGCCGGAAGCACTCGTCAACGAAATACTACCGCCCGAGGTCTTGCCCCACACCGGCCCGTCGATTCTTGCCAGTTTCAAGCTGCCGCCGGAGGTTTGAGCGCGAACGGTGCCCGTCAGATCGGCTTGTGTGATGCCGCCGCCGGCGGTCTTGAGGTCCACGTTGAACTTTTTGGGAATGGAAATTTGATAGCGCACCTGCAGACCGGAGCCGCCACGATTAAACAATCCGCCTGTGGCCCCTTGGAATTTTGCGCTGACCGTCACCAGATCTGCCTGCTGTTCAAAAGTCATCTCGTGTGCCTTGAAAATCTCGTCGGCTCGTGACTGACTCAGGCCGCGCAGCTTGCGAAACACCTGCACTTCGACTTTGTCCGTCTCGCCGGTGGTCACGTCGATCGCGCCGCGGTCGGCGTCCACAACCAATTTGCCACCGGGGCTGGCCGGAAACGATTTCTTGAGGTTGTTGTCGTATTCGCCAAGGGCAAATGCAGTCGCTGCGGTGAACAAAGCTCCCACCAACAGCCCGGCCCGTGTGATTTTAAAAACATTTGTTTTCATATTTAATTCTAAACGGTTTGTTCGATGCTCTACCAAAAGACACAGATTCGGCGCAGTTTGTTGCAGGAAACTTTCCGCCTTACTTTCTCGCTTCAGGAATCACATTCAGCGTGACCCGCTTGCCGTCGCGGAGAACAACGATGTTGAGTGGCTGGCCGATTTTGGCGGCGTCCAGTGCGTAGGTGTAATCGTAGATGTTGGCGATCTTCTGGCCGGCAAATTCCACAATCACGTCGCCGCCCTTCAGCCCACCCTTGTCCGCCGGGCTGCCGCCGCGAACGCCGGAGAGTTTCACCCCGGCGACCTCGGCGGTGTAGTCGGGAATCGTGCCGAGATAAACGCGCAAATTATCTCGCCCGCCGCCGGCGCTTTCAGCGCGCTGAACGCTCAGGTAGTCTGGTCGCGCGGACTCTTTTGCGAGATCGGAAATGATGCCCTCGGCAAAACGCGTGATGCGCTCCAGCCCGGCGTAATTCAACGTGTCAGCCCGGTCGGTTGGGCGATGATAATTCTCGTGACTGCCAGTGAAACAATTCAAGACCGGCACGTGCTTGGGATAAAACGCCGTCACGTCCGTCGGCAGATACGGGTCTTCCTGCACGATGAGGTTGAAACCGGCAGCGACGTTGCGCTTTTCAAGCAGTCGCCGCCAGACGGACGACGAACCCGCGCCTTGCACAACGAGTTTGTTTTCACGAAGTCGTCCCACCATGTCAAAGTTCAAACACGCGACGATGTTCGACAATGCCACCTCGGGATGCTCGGCAAAGTATGACGAACCGACCAAACCCATCTCTTCACCAGACCAGAGCGCGAGGATGACACCGCGCCCGAAATTTTCCGGCTTTTGCTTTCGCTCGGCAGCGAGGGCGGCGGACAATTCCAAGACCGCGGCGACGCCTGATGCGTTGTCGTCCGCGCCGTTGTGAATCTGGCCTTCCTCCTCTTTTCGTTCCAGCGAACCGGACTCACCACGTCCCAGATGATCGTAATGCGCGCCGACTAAAATGTAATCCGTCACGCCTTTGGCCGGCGGCAGAACGGCAATCACATTGCGGTCGGTTTTCTTGAGGTGCTCCACCGACGCGGCGACTTTGACTTTGACGCCAGGGACGAGAAAACCACCTTCGGCGTGGGGGTTTTCTGTGTCGAGCGCCGATTGTAATGATTTCAACTCCTTCCCTGAACCGGCGAGAATGGCGTCAGCGACATTGGTGCCGATGGATGCGCCCACGATGCCGGAGCCTGCCAAACTACTGTCAAAAGAAAGTGGCGCCAGCGCACCGGCATTGGGCGAGGTGTGACCAGTCACGACCAGCACTGCTTTCGCGCCGTGCTCGCGGGCAATCATCGCTTTGTAGCGCAAGGCGGCGTAACGATTCAGTTCCTGCCGGCGCTTCGGCTCAACACCTTCCGGCACGTAGCGCAGCACCATCACGATTTTGTTGGTCACGTCGAGACCGGTGTAAGAATTGTAGCCTTCGCCCGCTTTGCCGGGCACCGACAAACCATAACCGGCGAACACCACCTCGGCCTCAACTTCGCCGTTGTCCGTGAACGAAAGTGGACGAAAATCCTTTTCGATGACGAATGTCTTTGGAGTCGATGGAACCGAAGCTTGGACCACCGCAAACGTGTTTTCGTTGGTGACGATCCGGACGCCGGAGTTGAAACTAAAACTTTGGAAAAAAGTGTTGTTGTCGCCGAACGGTTTCAGTCCCGACTGGCGCAGCGTTTCGGCAATAAACTCAGCCGCCAATTGACTGCCGCGCGTGCCGGTCATTCGGCCCTCGAGCGCATCCGACGCCAGATAACCAACCTCGGCCCGCAAATCCGGAACAGTGATGTCCGGAGAGAGTTTTGTCGCTTTGGATTCCGCGCGTGTAACTGTCGGTGTCTGACTCGCTGTTTGAAGCTTTGTTGGACTGCTGCGCATTGGCGCCGCGCCGAGTGATGCCAAGGCGTGTTCATGATTCCAGTAGGCCAGGAAAAGTTGGGACTTGCCGTCCGGCGTGCGGCCGGATGTCCAGCAAAGTTGCTTGCCATCCGGCGAGAACACCGGCAATCCGTCAAAGCCATCCGTGAACGTGACGCGGACAGGTTCGTGTTTGCCGGCGGCATCGACGAGAAACAGTTCGAAATTCGAAAAGCCGAGTTTGTTCGCCGTGAAGATGACGTATTTGCCCGACGGATGAAAATACGGCGCCCACGACATGCAACCAAAGTCCGTCAACCGCCGCTCATCCGAGCCATCCAGCTTCATCGTATAAACGTCCGCGATGGTGCCGGTCTCGTTGAACCGCCGCCAAATGATGCGCTTTCCGTCCGGCGAAAAGAACGGGCCGCCATCGTAGCCCGGTGTATGCGTCAGGCGGCGCTGGTTCGAGCCATCGGCCTTCATGATGTAGATTTCGCCGAAGTAGGATGGATCGGTTTCGAGATGTTTGCGCTCGGCAGCGGAGAGTTTGTTCGTCGGGTAAGCGTCGCGCAGCGAGGTGAACACAATCTTTTTGCCATCGGGCGAATAACTCGCTTCGGCATCGTAACCGAAGGCGTCAGTCAGTCGCCGCAGATGGCTGCCGTCGCGATGCGCGGAAAAAATGTCCATCTGCTCGTCGTAGTCCCAGGAGTAGCGGCGTTCCTTGCCCGACGCGCGGAAATCGAGTTCGGTTTTTTGTTTGGCCTTGGCTTGCGGGTCGAGATGAGTGGAGGCGAAGAGAACTTCGTCCGAGCGCGGACGGAAAAAACCGCAGGTTGTTTTGCCGACACCGGGCGAAACGCGGTGGCTCTCGCCGGTTGCCAGGTCGAGAATGTAAATCTGGTAAAAGGGATTGTCCGCTTCGCGTTCGCTTTGAAAGATCAACGCCTTGCCATCGGGCGAAAAATAACCTTCGCCGCTGCGGCGGCCTTCGTAAATCAACTGGCGGGTGTTCGACAGAAACGATCCTTCATTGTTCAGATTGGTCTCCGCTGCGTTCGCAGTCGCGCAGAGCGACAGGAGGAAACAAATGTTGGCGGCGATTGGGAAATGAGTCAGCTTCATCAGGAAAAAGTCGTCTGGCGGTGAACCACGCCCGGCAAACCGATCAAAGCGTCCAGCCCTTGCGATATTGACGATGGATGATGCGGTCGGCTTCGGGACAGTTCTTCGCCTTGAGTTTGACGGGGTCCCAAATCAATTTCTTGCCGACGCGGTAAGCCACGTTCCCAAGGTGATTCGCTTCGGTCAACCAGCCGGAATACTCGAAGTTTGCGCTGCAGGATTTGCCAGTGCGGCAGGCTTGCAACCATTCGTTGTGATGGCCGGACACGCGGGGGATCGTCGATGCGGGGCGTTGGAAACCGGCGAAATCCTTTTCCGGCAGCAAGGTGTGCTTTCCGTAATCGGCGAGGATCATTCCTTTGCTGCCGATGAACAGGCAGCCGCTGTCCCACTGCGGGATGCCGCCGCTCTTCCAGATTTCCGGTTTGTTTTCGCCTTGATGCCAGGTGAGTTTCACCGGCGGCAACTCGCCGCGCGCGCCGTATTCGTAGGTGGCGCTCATCGAGGCGGGCGCGATTTCCGGATGCGGCGGCGGACCGCTCGCTTCGATGGTGAGCGGGGCTTGCAACTTGAGCGCCCAAAACGGGAGATCGTTCCAATGGCTGCCGAGATCGCTCATCGTGCCGTTGCCGAAGTCCCACCAGCGATACCACTTCGGGCCGGGGAAATAGACCGCGTTGAACGGCCGAAACGGCGCCGGGCCGAGCCACAAGTCCCAATCCAATCCTTACGGCACGGGGTGCGATTCCGTGGGCCGCTCGACGACCCAGACGATGTCGTTGTGTCGCTTGGCGTCCGCCTCGCTCTGCCAACCCCACGCGCGGCCCACCCACACATGCGCCTCGCGCACCGGGCCGATGATGCCGCTCTGCACGAGTTCCACCACCTGCCGGTAATTCTCCGTGGCGTGAATCTGGATGCCCATCTGCGTGGCGACCTTGGCCTTCGCTGCCGCCTCGCGAATCTTGCGCGCCTCCCAGATGTTGTGCGTGAGCGGCTTCTCACAATAGACGTGCTTGCCGTGCTTGAGCGCGAGCATCGTTGCGAAGGCGTGGGTGTGTTCGCACGTGCTGACCACGACGGCGTCGAACTCGTTAGCGTGATCAAACACCTTCCGGAAATCGGCAAACTTGCGCGCTTTGGGAAACTTCGCCGCGGCCCGGTCCAGGTTCTTGCCGTTCACGTCGCACAGCGCGACGATGTTTTCGGAAGCCACGGATTCGAGATTGCTGCCGCCGCGTCCGCCCGCAGCGATGACGGCGATGTTGAGTTTGTTGTTCAGGTTTTGCCCGCGCAGGAACGCCGGCGCGACGCCAGTGGCGACGGCGGTGGCGAGAATGGTGCGGGTGAATTGTCGGCGCGTGAGGAGGTTGGGTTTCATAAATTGGTTTGGATTCGGCGGTGCAGCGCTATGGTTAGGCATTCGGTGAAAAGTCATCGCCGCCACTTTCAAGAATCCAGAAATCAAATTCCAGCAAGTCCCGCGATGCACCTCGTGTGTCATCTTCAATCTTCACAATCCTTGCGGCAGCATAGCGAGAGGCGTGATTCTCGAACACGACAATCTGCCCAATTCGTGGAGTGCGGACGCGGGACGTAAAATCAAGCAGGCTGGCATCTGAAATGGCCGAAAGCTCGGTGCCCATCGGTGCAACCGCGAGGACAAGATTGGTGCTGTCCGAATAGCAGTGAACCGAAGTGTTGCCCGCCTTCGACCAATGAGTCAGAAACTCGCAATTGCCACTACCAAGACGGAAGAAACCGTTATGGCTTGAGTAGTCGAGTGCGGCTCTGCCTGACATCGCTGGGTTCGACGGGTATTGGGCAGTCGCTCGATGTAAATGGGTCGATAAATCATGCGATCGGCGCGCGACAACTGCATACCAGTCATCACGCCGCTGGATCAGCTCCTCTCTGTGATATGGAGTGCTTCCAGATGGATGCCGTGGATTGAACGCCATCACTTCAGCGTGGCAGTCGGGACACAATGGAATGCAGTTCTCGAACGTATCGGGACCGCCATCTGCTTCAGGCAGAATGTGGTGGCACTGAAGTCGGGTGTGCTTTCGCTCATGGCATAAGCAGCAGTGTCGCTGACAGGCGACCAGGGCTCGCAGACGCACATCGAGTGGAAAGGGCATGTCAGTCTTTGCCTAACGTCCAACTCAGGCACGCGGGGCTGATGACGTAATCCGCGATAGCGGAACTGGAGAGGCCATCCCGCGTTGCCTGCAGCCATTTACATGCTTTCATCTCGCTTCAAGTGACTCAAATGCGAATCATAAAATACCCACCGCCCACCAGGGCAGCACTCCGCAAAATATGACCAGATGAGGTCTGTATAATCAGGTGCTCCTTCGATGAATGCAACGGCAGTCTCAAAACAAGGGCGCTCCGCGAAAACCTGCCAACCTTGCCCAAACTCAACTCGATAAATTACCTCCCCACCTTGACTTGCAGCTTGGCGAGTAGCGAAGTCAAAGAATGTCTGAAGTTCCCGCTTAGCCAACTGGAAGTCGCAAGCTCGAAGCTTCACTCTCCAATCCTCAGGTATATCTATCCGAACGGACGATGGCGCGGCTGGGATTTGGCGAAGCTCCTTCATCCAATCTTCAGGATCTGTGCTTGCTGGCGGATGACTTTTTTTCTTGAAGGGCCACATATAGCACCTAACTATTCATGTACGACTGGTTGTTCGTGTATTGGAGTTGGCGGAATGAACACCAACTCCGGGCAGCGTATCCTTCAGGCCGCCGCGTCCGCCCGCGCCAATGATCGCGATATTGAGTTTTTCGTTGAGCGATTTTCCACGCAGCAAAGCGGGACTGGCGAAAGTGGCGACGCCGGCAACAAGTGCAGTCGAACGCAAGAATTGACGACGAGTGAGGTAGTTGGGCGAAGCGAACCGTGTTGTGGTCATGCCTGTTCCCTACGCTTTACGCCTGCCCTTCACAAGGAGATTTTGTCACCACACACGAGCAGCCGCGCCGTGCGTTCAGTTGTTCACTCTGGCGCCAGTCTTCTTCAATGCGGAGACCTGCCCGCCCTTCGGTGAGTTCCCCTTCAAATAAATATTGATGAATGGTGCGAAGCGCTTCGGACCATCGTTGTCTTTCTTCACCATGTTCACCAGTGGAGTGAAATCGCGGATCTTGTTGTTTTCCAAAAACAGATAGTAGAGGCCCATCAAACCGTCGAGCGGAGCGATGTCGGAAATGGAATTGTTGTTCAGGGACAGCGAGGTCAGGCTCGTCAAGCCGTTGATGCCTTGAATGCTCTTGATCTGGTTGTGGTCGAGATACAGAGAGGCAAGCTTGGGAAACTTGACGACCGGCGAGATGTCGCTGATCTGGTTTTGAGAAAGATAAAGGGAGGCCATGTTGGTGAGTGCGCTCAACGGCCGCAAATCCTTCACGCGATTGCGCGACAGCTCGATGTATTGCAGGGCCATGACACTGCTCAAGGGCGAGATGTCCTCGATCTGGTTGTCCGCGAGGTTCAAGTATTGAATCTTCGTCAATGTTTTGAGCGGCTGCAGGTCGGTGATTTTGTTTTTCGCCAGGTCGAGTGAGGCGAGGTTCTGGCATTTTTCCAAACCGGTGAGGTTCGTGATGCCCATGCCGTTGCCTTGAATGGTGGAGAGGTTGACGAGGTCGGCTTCGACTAACGGCTTGTCGTTGTCGCGTTTCTCAAAGACAAATTTGCGCACGGCTTTCTCCAGATTGGCGTCGGAAAAAATCGGCGCGTTCGTGTCGGCGGATTGAGCAGGCGAACAGATGCTGCCCAGCAGAACGGCAGCGAGGGAGATTCGACTGAGTTTTCCAACGATGTTTTTCATAACCAGTATCGTGATTGAGAGCCGTGTTGTTTGCCTATGGTTGTAATTTGAAGAATTCGTGGTAGAAATGTTCAAGAAAAATATGGATACGACAGAATTGGTTAGTGCAGACGGCTCTTCGAGTTTGAACGAAACCAGCCCCCACGGCCTCAAACCCCCAATGAAACAGGGCCAATGGAAGCAACGCTCTTTGAAATGGTGGCGCGAGTCCATCAAGCCCATGCTCATTATCGTGCTGGTCATGTTCGCGTTCCGCTCCGCGATCGCGGACTGGAACGATGTGCCAACCGGCTCCATGAACCCGACCATCATCGAAGGCGACCGCGTGTTCGTGAACAAGCTCGCTTACGATCTGAAGATTCCGTTCACCCGTTTGCGCGTGACGCAATGGGGAAATCCGAAGCGGGGCGACGTCGTGGTTTTCTTCTCGCCCGTGGATGAGATCCGGCTCGTCAAACGCGTCGTTGGTTTGCCGGGCGATCGCATTGAGCTGGCGAACAACCAACTTTTGGTCAACGGCGAACCGGTCAAATACGAACCGCTCGATCAAAAAATCATCAACGAAATTCCAGCGAACCAACAATCGCAACATCAGTTCGCCACCGAACTTCTGGCGAAACATCCGCACCCGGTGATGGCGACGCCCTTGCGTCCGTCCGCTCGTTCGTTCGGGCCGATCACCGTTCCCGCCGGCCAGTTCTTCATGATGGGGGACAATCGCGACAACAGTTTTGATTCCCGATTTTACGGTTGCGTGGAACGGAAACGGATTGTCGGTCGCGCTTCCGCCGTGGTGATTTCACTCGACCACGAAGACTACTACCTGCCGCGCTGGCATCGATTTTTCACCGGCCTGCCTTGAGGATGGGATTGGTTACTTCAACACGATTCCGAAAAGCCGAACCCACCCCCAACCCCTCCCAGGAGGGGAGCGACGCACGATGTGATGTTCCTCTCCTGGGTTAGGGGTGGGTACCTTCCAGGAAAGTATTCTGACGTCGCTCTACCTCCGCAGGTCCTCTTCTCTCAGCGAGATCGCGGGAAAATATTCCCCTTTCCGTTCGCGCTTCCACCAAAGCCCGGTCGCTTGGCGCGTCGCAAAGTCCGTGAAGCGATAATCATAAAACTCAGCGCGGATGAAACGCGGCGGCGCATTGGGAAACGGATTCTTTTCGAGCAACGCCAGCACGTTGGGCGAACCTTCCAACAAACGCAAACAGAGATTGATGAACCACGGATTGTCGCGATACCGGCTCAGCGCGGCAAACCACATCTGCCAGTCCAACCGCGGTTGATGCGGGGCAACAAACACGGGCCGCCGTTTCGGGTCGCCCGGTTTGTATTTGAATTCGTAGGGCAGCCAGTTCTTTCCGTCATTGCTGCCTTCGATTACGATTTCCAATCGCGACCCCGTCATGATGGCGAACAACCCATAAGTATTCACACTGCGAAAGGGCGCAAGCCAGTTGGCGACGTACGCGATGGGCGACGGCCAAGCCATCTTCGGGCGCAACATTGAAAGCAATTGCATCAGCGTGATGAGCAGTATGACCGCCGCCAGTGGCGCGACCACCCAGCGTGGCCAACGGAGGAAGGAGTTGAGAGTTGAAGGTTGAGAGTTGAGAGCTGAAAACCTCGGTCGCCATCTCCTCGGCGTCATTCTCCGCAAGGCGACATCGTCAAGCAACAACAGACACAACGCAATGGTCAGCAGATTGAAGAATGTGTAATTGCCCGTGGCAGCGATGAGCAGTTGAAAGCCGATCAGCACCACGCAACCGAACAGCCGCAGCCGGCGCGGCGCAAAGATCAGGAAAGGCACGGCTAGTTCGATCACGAACATGATGACAGCGGAAGATTTTTGCGCCCAGAGGGGCAGTTGATGCGCGTACCAGCCAATCCATGTCGGCAACGGCTGGGTTTCGTAGTGCACCGTGAGCGCGGTCAGATTTCGCCACAGCACATCGCCGCTGAACAGCTTCACGCAACCCGACTCGAACATCAGCCGAAACAACAACCACCGCAACAACCACAAAACGATTCGACTCTGTGGCGCCTCGCGTTTCAAACCTGGCCACAGTTGGAGCGGCGCGCAGAAGATGGCGAGGAAACCAGTTTCCAAAAGGAGTATGTCCCACTGAAATCCGAGGAAGTCACGACAGACGACGCTCAATGACAGATAAACGAGCCACAGCAAAAACAAACAGGGCGCCGGAGCAATGCCGATGATCAATACGACTGCGAGCACGGTTCCGGTGGCGCAAAGGAAATGCAGAAAGCCATCGCTGGCACTCATCCAACACAGAGTGGGCAGCAAATGGAAACGATTCAGGCCCACGTCCTGCTGATCGAAGTATTTTTCCGCGGCCTCCATCATTTGTGCGGCGGGCAGGATGCCCTGATGACCGATCAAGCCGCTGATCTGCGTCCAGAGCGAAACGAATGCGATCAAGTAAATGACGCCGAGCAATCGCAGAAAGACCCAGCGGACCAGCCGGTGCGTTGGGAGTTCGATTTCATTTCCCCAAGCAAGTCGGGTCAACGCCGAGAACACGGTGCGATGCTTCGCTACGAAGCGATAGGAGCACTCCGTGATTGGCGCGACGCCGGGAATTTTCTGAAACAACCACAGCGGCCAGCGCGTGCACAAATTGTAAGCCAGCGAGCGAAACACCGCGTCGGCGCCGCCATAAACGCGTCCGTCGGTCTCGATGAGTTGCACTGCCTCCTCAAATTGTTCGCGCGCCAGTTCTGGAAACCGCGCCGGGACTTGTGGGTCTTGAAAGGGAAGGTAGTCAACTCGATCTCCGGTAGTTTGCCGCCAGCGATTGATCCAGAAGCGGCAAAACCTGCAGTCGCCGTCGAAGATCATCAGCGGCTTTGCCGGCGCTGTGGCGACTTGTGGTGCGGGAGTCACGGCAAAGTTTTAGCCTGATTTGAGCGTCCTTGCCAACTTCTGCAAAACATTATTTTGATTGGGCAGCGCAAGCGGTGCTGCACTTTGGCTACCTTAACAAACTCAACACCGCCTCCGCCGCGCGGCGACTCGCGCCCGGCTCGCCGAGCGATTTCACGACCGTCGCCAGTTTCGATTTCACCGCGCGAACGCGCTCGGCGTTGCTCAACAAGTCAAGAGCTTCACGGGCGATGTTCTCCGGTGTGGCTGCGCCTTGAATCAATTCGGGATAAATAGTTTCGTTCGCCAGCAGGTTAGGCATGGCGAGATGTTTCACCGTGACGATTTGTTTGGCGATGAAGTAATCGCTCCACGCGGCCTTGTAGATCGCCACCGTCGGCACGCCGAAGCAAGCGCACTCCAACGTGACCGTGCCGGTGGAGGCGATGGCGAGGTCGGCTTCGCTGAGCGCTTGTCCAACATCGCCAACTCTACACTTGATAAACGGATGAGCGTTCAAGTCTAGAACTGGTTCAGCCAGTTCACGTCTCACTTTTATTCCCGCCATTCCTTGCGCCATCGCGCACAACTCGAAGTTCGGCAAGATCAAGCGGAAATTAGTGTGATGACGGGCTTTAATAATTCGTGCTGCCTCGATCATCACGGGCAAATGCCTTTGCAATTCGCTTTTGCGACTGCCGGGCAAAAGCAACACCACGGGGGCGACTTTTGCATTTTGCATTTTGCATTTTGCATTTTGCATTCTTTCCACCATCGGATGCCCGACAAATTCCACGCGCAGCTTTGGCACGCGCCCGGCATACCAGTCTTTCTCAAACGGAATAATGCTCAAGAGCAGATGCACATCCTCAGCGAGTTGGCGGGCGCGGCCGGGACGTGAGGCCCAGACTTGCGGCGAAACGTATTGAATGATCTTCGGATTCCAATTGTTGAAGGTGGCTTGCCGGGCGCGGAGGTATTTCCTGACCGCATGAGCAAAGCGGCGATTGAACGCTTGGAAGTCCACGCAGATGATGACGTCCGGTTTGCGCTCAATGGCGAGATGGACAAGCCGGTCGAAGAACCGCTTGAACTCCCAATATTTCTTCACCACATCCGAAATGCCGATGACTGAATGTTGGGTCAGGTCGAATGCCAGTTCCACGCCCGCCGCGGCCAACTGTGACCCCCCCGCGCCGAAAAACTCCGACGGAAACGGCATGGCCTGCAATTGCGGCGATTGCTTCAGCGCGCGCACCAGTTCTGCCGCGAGCAAGTCACCGCTGGTTTCACCGGCGATGAGCATGAATTGATTCGGCTTCACGATTAAGTTTTCAATGGCGAGGTTCTGTGGGTCGGATAATACTTCAGGGGGAATTCAATTGCGGGGCGGGCATGGCTAAAACTTTCTGAACGGCTGCATCCACTTCTTTTGATTCAGTCTTGTGAGGATGCGTTTGCCGGTAGGTTGCAATTCTTGAAATGATTCTGAACTGCATTGGATCAATTCTGGGTTGATTCTTGTCATAGTTGAAGAAATGAAGGAGTTCTCCATCTAACTCACTCTCCAGTGAATCGATTGCGTCGTTGGTTTTCCCTTCCCGAGTATATGCGAGAATGCGGTGATAAGCTGCTGCATGAGCCGCTGCACTATTATAGATGCTCGGTAAAAGAACTTTCTTTTCAATGACCAAATACACCAAGGCTCCGCCTACTAACATGCCACCGAGGAAACAAATGATTTTCATGGTTTCAGTTGGGTTTGAGAATCTGCCGCGTAATCTCCAGCGCCAAATCCAGCGCGCGCTTGGCCGATTCGCCGCTGACCAGCGGCGTTTGGTGGGCGCGAACACAGTCCACGAAATCTTGCAGCTCCAATTTGAGCGGTTCATCTTTTTCGATGGGCACCGGCTGGCGCACGATGCGTTTGCCGCCAAATTCGCTCACGATCGTGGAGTCTTTGCCGACGCCGAGTTTCGCGGCCATGATTTTTTTCAGCAGCGAGCTTTTCTCCTCGTCGTCGCGGGCGATGCGGTAGATGAAACCCTCCTGCGCGCGGTAATCGAGCGAGACGTAACTGGTCATCGCGCCGCCACTGAAGACGCGGATCTTGCGCATCTTATCCGGGCTGACGCGGCTGGCGGTGAGGTTGGCAACGCAGCCATTGGCGAAACGCAATCGCGCGTTGGCGATGTCCTCGGTCGCGCTGAGCACCGGAATGCCCACGGCATCGACGCTCGTCACGGGCGATTTCACAAAGGCGAGGACGACGTCGAGGTCGTGGATCATCAAGTCGAGCACCACGCCGATGTCGATGCTGCGTGCGGGATAGGGCGATAGCCGATGCGTTTCAATGAAACGCGGCTCCGTGGCGACGGTTTGGAGATATTTGAAAACCGGATTGAACCGTTCGACGTGACCGACCTGGAGCACGCAATTCTTCTGTTGGGCGAGTTGAACCAGTTCCGCCGCCTGCGTGGTGTTGTCGGTCATCGGTTTTTCGACGAGGACATGCTTGCCTTGCTGAAGAATCGTTTTTGCCAGTTCGAAGTGAGTGGGTGTGGGCGTGACCACGCTGAGCGCGTCGCTGGATGAGGCGGCCTCGGCGACGGAACTGAATGTGCGCACGGAATATTTTCTGGCGATCCTGGAGGCGGCTTCAGGGTTCGTATCAAAGGCGCCGGTGAATTCCACCTCGCCGGCAGCCGCCAGGTCCGCGTAGAGGCGGGCGTGTTCTTTGCCAAGCGAACCGACACCCAGCACGGCGACTTTGATTTTCTGAGTTGTGGCCACGACCAGAGTTTGCCACTGAAGAGGGAGGACTGACAAGGGTGGCGTAGCCACCGAGGTCACGAGGCGGAGTCATCGTTGCGCTAAGCCATCACGATGCAGACCGACGAACCCCTCACCCTCACCTCTCCCCATCGGATGGGGAGAGGGAACATTTTCGCGCGTATGGACGACACTCACGGTTCGGTGTTTTGCCGCAACGTGGCCGGAGTTTCACCCTCTCCCCGTCGGACGGGGAGAGGGACGGGGTGAGGGGCGGGTTCAACTGCATCGTTACTAAGTGTCCGCCTCGTTACCTCGGCGGCTACAGGCAACTTTGAACTTTGAACTTTGAACCGCGAACTTGTAACGTCAGCGGGTGGATTTTGTCGCCTACATTGTCGTGGCCGTCGCTGCGTATTTGCTCGGCTCGATTCCGACGGGTTATCTCATGGGTTGTGCCAAGGGCATTGACATTCGCACGGTCGGCAGTGGCAACATCGGCGCGACGAATGTGTTCCGGTTTCTCGGCAAGCCGGCGGGAGTGTTTGTTTTGGTGGCGGACGGATTAAAAGGGTTTGCCGCCTCCGCGTGGCTTTGTGATGTGTTGCTGAGATGGTTGAGCGTGCCGGATTCCGAAGCTGAAACGCATCGCATCATTGCGGGCATCGCGGCGGTGCTCGGTCACAACTACACCTGCTGGCTGAAGTTCAAAGGCGGCAAAGGCATCGCCACGAGTGGGGGTGTTTACTTTGCGCTCGCGCCGCTGGCGGCAGGCATTGCGCTGGGCGCATGGATTATTCTCTTTGCACTGACACGTTACGTCTCGATCGCGTCCATCGCCTCAGCGGTGGCGTTGCCCACGGCGGTCTGGTTCACGAAGGACAGTGTCACCTTGGGAATCGTCACCACGGCGATTGGTTTGCTCGCCATCGTGAAGCACAGGGAAAACATTAAAAGGTTGCTCAATGGCACCGAGCGACGCTTCGGCAAAAAACCGCCGGCATCGGGGGCTGCGAAATGAAGGTCACGGTACTCGGCGCGGGCGCGTGGGGAACAGCACTCGCCCGGCTTCTCCATCAAGGCGATCATGCAATCACCCTTTGGGGACACGACCCGGAGCATCTGGAGGATTTGCGAAAGACCGGGCGCAACGAGCGTTATCTTCCTGGCATTGATTTGCCGAAGGACTGGAGATTGGAAGCTGACCTGACCCGCGTCATCGAACAGACCGAATGCATCGTCGTCGCCGTTCCCTCGAAGGCGTTCCGCGAAGTGACCCGCGCGCTGTCGGGTTTTCGCGGCGTGGTAGTGAGCGTGACCAAAGGCATCGAGCATCAGACGGGACTGACGATGTGCGGTGTGCTTCGAGCAAATGCGCCACGCGCGAAAGTCGCCGCGCTTTCCGGGCCGACGTTTGCTTTGGAAGTCGCTCGTGGGATGCCGACGGCGATTGTTGCGGCGAGCGACGATGCGGCCACCGCGTTGCTCGCACAGGAACTGTTTCACCGCCCGGCGTTTCGCGTTTACACGAGCAGCGATCTGCTGGGTGTTGAACTGGGCGGCGCGTTGAAAAATGTCATTGCCATCGCCGCGGGAGTTTCCGACGGGTTGGGGTTTGGCGACAATTCCAAAGCGGCGCTGCTGACGCGCGGCATCGTGGAGATGCGCCGGCTGGGTGTCGCTTGTGGCGCGCAGGCGGAAACGTTTGCAGGCCTTAGTGGGTTGGGTGACTTGACCGTGACTTGCTTCTCCCGGCTCAGTCGCAATCGCGGATTTGGCGAGCGGCTTGGCAAAGGTGAAAAACCGGCGGACATTCTGAACAGTGTGATCACCGTGGCGGAAGGTTATCCAACGGCGCGGTCGGCGTTTGAACTGGCGCGGAGACTTCGCATCAGCACGCCGATCATCGACGAAGTCTATGCGGTCCTGTATGAAGACAAGAATGCCGGTCAGGCCTTGCGCGATTTGACGGCGCGGGAGTCGAAGGCGGAGGACTGAGCGAAACGTTCAGTTGCGGGATGGCGAAGGGAACCGACTTCCGCCGATCCTCAAGTTAGACGTCCGGCGTTCCATAGTTACGCTTCCAGATTAAGAGTCCCACCAGATAGAGCAGGAAAAGCAGAAACAGATTTGTGCACAGAATAGAAACAAAAAATGTAGTCCAAGTCTGTTCCAACACCTCGGGCCACTGAGTTGCCAGATAAATACCCGGAAAGTGGCCCAACGAAAAAACCAGCCTCCCGACTCCGGCTTTGCTGATGCACAATGATCCGCAGACCAGCAACTCCGTCACTGCTGAGGCAATCAGCGCGGTCTTGATTAATTTGCGAGTGCTCAAGTTCACAATCGAGTCAATGCCGCCCAAAAGTGAACAGACGGCGAGTTCTTCCGCGCATCCGTTTTCACAGACCGAGATTATTCTCGGCGCAATCGGTTGTCTAACACCGTTCTCAACTATTATGGCCGGCGACCGTCTTCAAGCAAAGGTGGAAGCCACACCTTCAGCCGACCATCGCCTTCTTGATTTCCTTCAACAACTCCGCGTGTGATTCCACGGGTTTGAATTGCGGAAATTGTTGCTTCACGTTCTCCGGAAAGGGGCTGGAGCGGCAAACCTTCGCTTGAAAACAACCAGACACGTGGGATAATCCGAACATGAAAGTAACAACGGACGAAGAAGGGCGCATGGTTTGCGAGGAACTATTTCCACCACGTTCCACGTTCGACTCCCGGCGCATGCCGGACGGCACGGTGCGGGTCGTGAAATTGGAGAATGGCGACGTGCCGGTGGTGAAATCCGTGCTCGCGAAGGACGGCCTGATGGTTTCGCCGGTGAGAGTCAGCCGCGAAACGATTCGTCCGCCATCCGTGCAGACCGTGCTTGAATTACCGCATTGCAATCGGAAGACGAAAGGGTAAACTTTGGCCATGGCAACGAAAGCAGCATCGGCCAACGGCACGAGGGCGCAGGACGCGAAATTCGCCGAAGCCATCGAAGAGTGCGTTGGCGAGATGAAGGAAATCCGCAAGAGCATGAAAAAGACAGATGCGGAAATCCGCCGCTTGCAGATTTCCACCCGCCAAAATCTTGACCAGACTTGGGAAATCCTGCGCGATGTTAAAGCCAGCCATTGAATTGCTTTACCAGGTTGTCTTTCTGCTCCGCGACGTGCAACAGAACAAGGAAGACATCGCTGCGCTTCGGAAAGAACTCCACGAAACCAGCGACGCGGTTCGCGAATTGGCCGTCGAGTTGCGCAGCCTACGCGAAGAAGAACGGCATGAACGCGAGAAGCTCGTGCTCCGTTTAGAAAACGCCCTGCTGAAATTCGAGCGCCAGCTTCCACTGGCGAAAGAATCGAAGAAACTGAAATAACGGTAGAGGAGGCGATTTGCAGGGCCCTCAGCCGGCGATCGCCGCTTTGATTTCCTTCAACAACTCCGCGTGCGATTCCACGGGTTTGAATTGCGGGAATTGTTGCTTCACGTTTTCCGGCGCGTGGATCAGGAATCCCATGTTGGCCTCGGCGAGCATGGCGGTGTCGTTGTAGGAATCGCCTGCGCTGATGACGTGGTAATTCATCCGCCGGAAGGCCGCCACCGCTTCGCGCTTCTGCTCGCGGATGCGCAACTGGTAATTCACGATGCGGTCGTTCTCCACGACCAACCGGTGGCAAAGCAGCGTGGGCCAGCCAAGTTTCTGGAGCAGTGGTGTGGCGAACTGCTCGAACGTGTCCGAGAGAATGATGACCTGCACGATGCAACGCAGTTCATCGAGAAATTCCTTCCCGCCCGGCAGCGGTTGGAGCGCGCCAATGACGCGCTGAATGTCCGAGAGCTTCAATCCATGCTGATCGAGAATGGCGAGCCGGCCGCGCATGAGCTTGTCGTAATCCGGTTCATCGCGCGTGGTGCGACGCAACTCCGGAATCTTGGTTTTCTCGGCAACGGCAATCCAGATTTCCGGAGTGAGCACTCCCTCCATGTCCAGAGTGACGATGGATTGTTTCACGGCGGGGATACTTCCAGTACTGACCGACGTTGTCGAGCGGCTTGCTCTCAATCCAGACTGCAACAATTTGTGGCGGGGAAGATTAGTTTGCAAGTTGCGCTTAGCGCGTCTGTTTGCGTTTGTGGCGGCCATTCTTCCGGGCACGGATGTCTTCGAGGCCAACAATGTGAAGCGGATCAATGATGACGGCATCCCCGCGCTGGGTGGCGACGACCACCGTACGCGTCGTAAAAAAAATGAAATCCGGATGAGGAACCGGATACTTGTTCCCACTCGACGTGACCAATGTGAAAGGACGAAACTCCTTAACGCGCTCTCGGACACTTTCAAGATTCATGGAGGAACATTCGTCAATTTGCGTTCACTCGTCAAGGGCTGCTCCCGGCGGGGCAATGTCGGGACGCCGTGCGCTCAACAGCCAGCGACCGAGGGTCTGAAGATTCACAACCCGATGTTGTAACTTGCCGGCGATATGCTATTGGTTTCGGAGATTTTTTATGCGAACGAACAAACTGGTCCTGCTTGCTGCTGTTTCCATCTGCGGATGGATATCGTCTGGGCTCCAGGCGCAAATCTATACGAACACCGTTGTGAGGTTCCACCTCACGGCAGGCATCGCTGTCATTGGTGATATCGACGTGGAACTGTTCGATTCCGAAAAGCCGGTGACTGTGCGGAATTTTCTGCTGTACGTGGAGTCGGGCGCGTATCAAAGCATGTTTCTGCATCGGTGCGAGCCGGGGTTCATCGTGCAGGGCGGCGGATTTCAAATTTTTAATCCGCTCGACTCAAGCCCATTTGTAACGGCTTACTCCGTGTCGAGTTTTGGGAAAATCACCAACGAGTTCGGCGTCGGGCCACTGCGTTCAAATACCTATGGCACCATCGCCATGGCGAAAGTGGCGGGCGATCCCAACTCCGCCACCTCACACTTCTTTTTTAATCTCGCGAATAATTCCAGCATCTTGGACGGCCAAAACGGCGGATTTACCGTGTTCGGCCGGGTGATCGGCGACACGAACGTATTGAACTTGTTCAACCCGCCACGCGCCCTGACCAACGGCGTGGTGGATATGAGCTGGTTTTACACCAACCAGTTTGGCCAAACGTTCAGAGAATTACCTGTAAATTACAGCGGCGCCACGGCGCCGCGGTACATCGATTTGTTCACGGTCCAGATCACTTCGACGAATGCGCCGGATGTCTTGCCGCCGGTGGTGAGCATCACGTCCCCTGGCTCCAATGCTCGGCTGACCACCAACACCGTCACGGCGACGGGCAAAGCGAGCGACAACATCGGCGTGCAATTGGTGACGTATCGGTTGAACAGCAACACCACGATGGTGGCGACCGGCACGACGAACTGGTCCGCCGACCTGGTCCTGGTGCCCGGCCCGAACACGTTGGAGGTGGAAAGCATCGATGCGGCCGGCAATCATTCCACGACGGTCAGCCGAACGATTACCTACGTGGTGCCTTCGACCTTGACGTTGCAGATCGTCGGCAACGGCACCGTTACGGGAATTGCCGACGGACAGATCTTGGAGATCGGCAAGAGCTACAAAGCGACGGCGAAGCCGGCCGCGGGGCAATTGTTTGATGGCTGGAGCGGCGGTGTGACTTCAAGCGCACCGGCTTTGACGTTTGTCATGCAATCGAACCTGACGTTGATCGCCACTTTCTTCTCAAACCCGTTTGGTCCATTGAGTGGAAACTATAACGGGTTGTTCAGCGAGACGAATGTGCAGCACCAAAGCTCCGGTTATTTTTCGCTGAAACTGACCGGACTCGGAACGTACACCGGCAGCTTGTTGATGCAGGGCAGCCGCTACTCGGTCAGCGGCCACTTCAATTCCCAGGGCAAAGCGATGAATACCATCGCGCGGGCCGGTCTGAGTCCATTGGCCGTGGAATGGCAATTGGACCTCACGAATGGCACAGACCACATCACGGGTCAGGTCAGTGATGGGGTCTGGGTGTCGCCATTGTCAGGCAATCGGGCGGTGTTTAACGTCACGACCAATCCGTGTCCTTTCCTCGGCAAATACACGATGATTATTCCCGGCAGCACGAACGGAGCTGTCAGTCCTGCGGGAGACGGCTTCGGCACGGTGACAGTGGATGGCAACGGCTTGATCTCGTTGAAAGGTGCGCTGGCGGACGGGACAAAGATCGCCCAGAAAAAGGTATCGTTGTCGAAGAATGGCGAATGGCCATTTTACGTTTCGCTTTACCGCGGCAAAGGGTCGATGCTGAGTTGGATCGCGTTTACCAATCGGGCAAGCGACAGTTTGAACGGAGAAAGCCATTGGATCAAAACCAGTGCCGCCGTGACGTCGTTGTATCCGGCCGGCTTCACGAACCTGCCGATGATTCAAGGTTCGCTTTACACTGTGCCCGTCGGCGCGCGCGTCCTGAATTTCACCGACGGATTGGTGGTGTTGAGCGGCGGCAACCTGACGCAAAGCTGGACGAACACCGTGACCTTGGGCGCGGACAACAAGGTGTTGAACACCAGCAGCAACACATTGACTTTGTCGATCGCGTTGACTTCGGGAGCGTTCAAGGGAAGTTTTGTCGAGCCGGGCACAGGTCGGAAGGTTTCGTTCATCGGCGCGTTGCAACAGAAACAAAATGCCGGCTTTGGTTATTTTCTGGGAACGACGGAGAGTGGCGAAGTCCGCTTTGAAGCGGCGCCCTGAGGCGTTGTGATCCTTTATGCGCGTAACAAGAAAACTGCTGATTGTGGTCGCGGTGTTGCTCGTCGCCTTGTTGGTGGGCGCCGTCGTGGGTTGGTTTGCAGCCGGACCGTCATCCGTTCCGATCGAGGACGGGGTTTCCTCGACGAGCGATACGAAAATACCTCCGGTCACAAATGTTGTCGCCGCCGCGCCGCGCCCAACTCTGCTCGCGACCAATCGCACCCGCTGGACGCCCCGCCGAACCCGCCCTTCCCGCTCATCCACCAAGACGAATCAGGTCGCGGTGGCGGGCGCGCCGTCGCCCGCATCCAACTCGGAGGAATGGGAGAATAAAATCGACACCATCCTGACGGACAACTCCGACGATGCACAGAAAGCGAAAAAGATGCTGGAGCTGCTGCCACAATTGCCGGAGGACGGACAGGAGGAAGCCGCCGAGCACATCGCCAATCTTTTGCCCGACGATCAGTATGCCGCGGCGCGCCAGTTGTTGACGAATGCCAAAACCACCGAAGGAGTGCGTGACGCATTGATGAGTGACCTGTTGAATCGACCCAACGAACTGAAACTGCCGACGTTGCTGGAGATCGCCCGCACCCCGGAACATCCGGGCGCGGAGGAGGCCAAGGATTTCCTGGAGCTATACCTCGAGAAAGATTACGGCACGGATTGGGCCCAGTGGGAACAGGCGATGCAAGTCTGGCTCAAAGACAATCCCGAATAGAGCGGTTGCCAAAATAAACTTCCGGATGGAAACATGCAGACCCCTCACCCGGTCTTCGACCACCCTCTCCCCATCGGATGGGGAGAGGGAAGGGGTGAGGGGCAATCCGGAAATTAATTTTGGC
>JACQFP010000012.1 GCA_016200005.1 Verrucomicrobiota bacterium
CCTTAATTACGGTGGTGACACCAACGGGCCTGGGGCTGCAAGCAGGACAGATTATTCCGGTGGAGCGAACACAAACTTCTGGGAAGGCCAGTTCCACTGGAACCAGCTTTTTGTAAGCTCGTTCCTCAGTGGCGCCATCACTAATGAGGACGGCAGTCCGCGGGCCGGCAATCCCTTCCACTATGTGGTCACACCGGGCCAGGTCGGGATTCCGATGGACTTTACCATCGCGTTCCGCGAGGCGGGTGTAACCCCTGACCTCTTCATGTTCAGCACGCACACCAATTTGCTGAATGACTACACGCAGGCTGAATTGGATCAGCAATACCTGAGTCCTCAGCTCACGGCATCCTCCTCCGGGACCAACGTCGTCGTGTCCTGGCCGGTTTCTGCCTCCTGTTACATTCTGGAGTCCACAAGCAGCCTCTCGCCAGTCAGTTGGACCGCGGTCCAGCAGGGTGCCGCTCTGTCGGGGAGCCGCTACAACTTGACCCTCCCGAGCCCGAGCGGCAACCAATTCTTCAGGCTAAGGCAACCCTGACGAAGGGCATCCAAGCCGGTGAACCGGCACGGCAATATGGGTCGCCAAGCTGCGAATTAGGCTTGGCGACCTTTTTATTACGAGGTTGGCCGACATGGATTTCGAGGAAGCATGGTAAGAACCGTAGGCACGAGCGGGAGGCTGCCGGATAAAGCCAACGCTCCAGGCCCAATAGGAACGCCACCTCTACGGCAGCCGCACCGTGTGATGGAATCTCGCACTATCCGAATTAGTGCGGGAGATGAACCGAGGCTATCCGAACTGCCGAGTGAACAAGAGAGTTGATAGTTGAGGGTTGATGCACAGGAGCAGGGAGCAGGAGTACGAGGAGCACGACAACAGTGCTCCTCGAGAATAGAAACGCGTGTTTTTGCTTCCACGGCCGAGAGCTAACGAACTTGCCCTCTTTCGAGCTTGCCCAGCTTCGAGCCGGATTGTTAATCTGCATTGCCCAATCCCAGGCCACGAATGACTGACCACGCGCGAAAGAACAAGAATACCGGACCACGCTCGCTGCCCGCGCCGTCCTGCCCTCGCCGAGCGCAGAGCGCAGCGAAGTTTCCGCTGACCGGCAAGAAAAAGTTGTCTGCTCAGGGCTTCGGATTGTCCAAATCGGTGTGGCGTTCATTCCTGTTCTCGTTTCTCGCCGTGGCGGTTCTACTGTGTACGATCCCGTTCGCCCGCGCGGTCGAAGCACGCTTTTTTCGGATTGTCGGCCCCGGCGCAACCACCATCACGGGGATTTCTGCGGACGGAAACGTCACCTGGACGAACGCGGTAACGAACGTCATTTGCACCGTTCAGGCGGCTGATTCCCTGACGGGCGCAAGTAACTGGGTGGACTACGTTCAAGTACCCATCAGCAATCACGTCGTCAGCTACCACTTCTTTGATGCCAATCCACCGGTGGGGATGGCGTTCATTCCAGCCGGTTCATTCACGATGGGCAATGCAATGAACCCCAGCGAGGGCGGCGGCGAGGAACTTCCGCTGCACACCGTCTATGTGAGCGGGTTTTTCATGGACAAATACCTGGTGACGGAGGCGCTTTGGAACGAGGTGAAGGCTTGGAACGGTGGCAACGGCTACAGCTATACCAACTCCGGCTCGGCACCGGCGACCAACCACCCGGTTCTCTTTGCTGATTGGTATGATATGGTCAAGTGGTGCAATGCGCGATCAGAGAAGGAGGGGTTGACGCCCTGCTTCTACACGGATGCCGGTCTGTCGGCAATTTACAAGACCGCGGAGGTGACTCCCTACGTGAAATGGGACGCCAACGGGTATCGTTTGCCGACGGAAGCGGAATGGGAAAAGGCAGCGCGAGGCGGGGCCAGCGGGCACCGCTTCCCGTGGACCGGCACCGACGAGATCTCGCACAGCCGGGCGAACTACAACGGCTACTCGCTGGCTTGTGACTGGAATTCCGAACTTTACTATGACCTGTCGTGTGGCTATCATCCGACCTTCAAGGATGCTGCTTATGCCACGAGTCCAGTGGGATACTTTGCGCCGAACGCGTATGGGCTTTATGACATGGCGGGCAACGTCTGCAACCGGTGCTGGGACCGGTACGGGGCGTATTCAAGCGATTCGCAAACCGACCCGCACGGGCCTTCGGCAGGTTCCCTCCGTGTGATGCGGGGCGGTAGTTGGTACAACTATGGCAACATCGCGCGGTGCTCCAATCGCTACCCCTTCAACCCGGCCTGGAACTTCTTCGACGTTGGGTTTCGTTGTGTGAGGGGGCATTAGTTTCTATGCTCTTAAACTCTTAGAAAACTTCCGCAAGCCGTTTGGTTGCGTGAGCTCGGCCGCTTCCAATCACATGTTGAGTCACAGAATTCATGCGGGCGAGCCGAAATACCACAGCTCGATGATTTATTGCCCGATTCTGGAGCGCGATTGACCAATGCTTGTGGTTGACCTGCGGTGAAAAATGATTAAAATATCACCACCCATAAGTATATGAACTGCCAGAATGAATTTAATTTCAGAGAATCACAGACGCTCCGAACCGCATTCACGTTGATCGAACTGCTGGTCGTCATCGCCATCATCGCGATCCTCGCCGGTTTGCTGTTGCCGGTATTGTCGAGGGCAAAGACAAAGGCCCAGGCCATTTCCTGCCTGAGCAACACGAAGCAACTCACGCTGGCGTGGATCATGTACAGCGGTGATAACCGGGATCAATTAATTCAGAATTATTTGGCAGACCAAACGTACGCCTGGGTTCAAGGCGATGTCAACGCGGCTCCCGGCGACACCAACGTCAACAACATTAAGAACGGAAAACTCTTCGCCTACAACACGTCCTTGGGAATTTATGTTTGTCCGGCTGATGATTACAAACGGAATGGGAAGAGGGCAACCCGGGTGCGAAGTTTTTCGATGTCAGGGCAGATGAACAGTGACGTTGACTGGGTCAACCCTGCTTACCCCGTTCGTAGAAAGTACTCGGACATTGTCAAACCTTCGCCAGTGGGTGCCTTGGTGTTCATTGACGAGAGCACCATAACGCTTGAAGATGCTTATTTCGCGATCCAGGTTGATAACCGAGTCTGGCAAAACAGTCCTTCCGATCGGCATGATCGCGGAGCCAACCTGAGTTTTGCTGACGGCCACTCCGAAATTTACAAATGGAAGGAGCCGAAAACTGGCAAGGTTTCGTGGAATGAGCCGGCGCAGAGGCCTGTCGATCGCGACTTCGACAGGGTAGCCGCCACGATCGGCACCAAGAATTAGAATTGATCAGGGCGAGCAAATGGAATGATTGCCGTCCGTATTCTTTCATCGGCGAAGCGATACGTTCCAAAGCCTTGCATTTGTTGGGTGAGGCGATGTCTTCCAGACCGGAAGAAAAGGACAAACAAAATATTTACATTTTGGGAAATCGCCGCTAGATTTTTCGCCAGAAGCCCAGACTGCCAAAACATGAATACCGTCAACCCAGGCGATGCTCGTTGTTTTCACCGCAGAATTCGCGAGCGGTGTGGTTTTACCTTGATCGAACTTCTTGTCGTCATCGCTATCATTGCCATTCTAGCCGGGCTGCTCTTGCCAGCTCTTGCCAAGGCGAAAAGCAGATCTCAGGCTGTCATGTGCATGAACAACGGGAAACAGTTGATGCTGGCTTGGAGGTTATACGCTGACGATTTCCGGGACACTCTCATTGCGGCTGAAGATAGCGTTCCCGGTCGCCCCAACTGGTTTTCCGGCTGGGTGGATTTTACTGGAAGCGCTGTCAATTGGGACATCAACAACGACATGACGAAAAGCCCGATGTGGCCTTACACCGGCAAATCTCAAAACATTTTCAAGTGCCCGGCGGACAAGGCCAGCGTGAAACCTGGGAGCGGCCCTTACGCTGGGCAGAGGGTGCCGCGGGTTCGCAGCATCTCCATGAGCCAGGTGTTTAGCTTCGGAAGCTGGCTTCCCGCTTCGGCTTGGAGAACTTATGGCAAACTGTCCACCATCACCCTGCCGTCCAAGACTTGGGTTGTCGTGGACGAACATCCCGACAGCCTCAACGACGCAGCGTTTGCGGTCCAGTGCCAGGGCGCAGATAAGCCGGGCACCGCGCAAATCATCGACATGCCGGCCAATTTTCACAACGGAGCGTGTGGGCTCTCATTTGCCGATGGGCATTCTGAAATCCACAAATGGCATGGCTCAAAGATTACAAGTGCCCCTGTTCGATACAGCCTGATGGGATTACCGGTCGGGCCTGCTGGCGACTCGTTTGTCGATGTAAATTGGATGGCCGACAATACGACCGTCAAGCAATAAGCCTGAAATATTCTTTGGCATCGGGTTTTCCGAGGTCGTCGCTACTTCAAACCAGCCAAGAACGCCACCAGGTCGCGCGGGTCTTTTCGTGAAAGCACCTTGATCCGATCCGGCAACATCGCCGACAAACCTTTTTCGCGGGATTTGATTTCGCTCTTGTTGAGCTTCACGATGCCGTCCTCGGGCGAGTTGAGTTCCAGTTCCGCATTGATCTCGCGCTTGACGATGCCGGCGTAGAGCATCCCATTTGTCATCCTCACGAGCACCCTCTCAAAGCCCGGCGCGGCTTTTTTGTTGGGATGAATAATCAACTCCAGCAAGTCTGCACGCGGCTGCCGCGTCGCGATGCCGATGAGCGCCGGACCTATGTCGTCGCCTCCGCTTGTTGAAATGTATCCCGCGTGCGTGTGGCCACCTTGTGGCCCCGCGCTACCATTCCGGCCATTGTTGCCCTGCCAGGCGATGTCGAGTTTGGGTTGCGCCAGTCCGATCATGAAGATCAAACTCTATCCCAAAAGCACGCCGATGAACGCACGGAATAGTTTCATAGCGATCGAAGTTCAGCGAACGCTGGCAAAAGCAGGAAGGGTTTTCAATCCTTGCCGCTGCTGCGCGGCCGCTGTTGCAGCGCCGTTTTCCCAAGGAGCGTAATTCACTGTAAGTCATGGTTCAAAACATTGCGCGTACAAAAGGGGCTGGGTATGATCGCCTCCATGCCTTCCTTGCCGTCAGGTGAGTCGGCCGTGATCCTGGTGATCGCGGTTCCCATAATCTACTTCGCAATGGTGTTCCTGGGCCGCCGGTTGAAACGGCGCGATGGCGTGCGCCTCGGTTTGATGTACCAGTTGTTTGCCATCACGCTGGCGTTTTACCTGCCCGTCACAGTGCTGGACATGGATTTCCCCAACCGGACGGAATTGGGGTCGGCGGTCATACTGCTGGGCGCCGTGTTCGTGAACGCACTCCTCAAACGCTTTCTCTTTGAACTGCATTATCAGGAACGGCGCCAGGCCAGCGTGCCGAAGTTTCTCAGCGAAGTGGTGGCACTGTTGGTCGTCGTGGTGGCGTTCATTCTGGTGCTGGCGTTTGGCTATGACGTTCGCATTCCCGGTTTGCTCACCGGCTCGGGCATTGCCGCCGTGATCATCGGCTTGGCGATGCAAGACCTGCTGGGCAATATCATCGCCGGTTTTGCGATTCATTTTGGAAAACCCTTTCGCGCCGGGGACTGGCTCATCATCGACAACAAGCACGCGGAAGTCGTGGAAGTCAACTGGCGCTCCACCCGGATGCGCACCAACGACGACGTTTACCTCGACATTCCCAACCGTGAAATTGCGCGCCTGACCATCGTCAATCTGCATTATCCGACCCGCCGCCATGCCCTCCGGATCACCGTCGGCGTGGACTACTCCGCGCCGCCCACGCGCGTCAAAGACATCCTGATTCACGCCACCGCCAACGCCGTCGGTGTGTCGGGTGATCCGCGCATAAAAGTGTTCCTGAAAAACTTTGGCGACTCGGCCGTGGAATACGAAGTCAAATTCTGGGTTGATGACCACGCCATTTACAACGAGGTCACCGATGCCATTCGCACCAACATCTGGTACAGCCTGAAACGCCACGGCATCAAGATTCCCTTCCCGATGCGGACGGTGCAGATCGAACGCTCGGCCCGCTCGCACGAACAGGAAATGCAGAACAACGCCCGCAACATCCTTCGCCAGCAACCGCTCTTCCAATGCCTCGACGATGCCCAACTGGACGCCTTGCTGCCGCGCGGGCGTTTGGAGCACTTCGGGCGCGGCGAAAAATTAATCCAACAAGGCGAAGACGGCGCGTCAATGTTCATCCTGGTGAATGGCGAGGCAAATGTCGTCGTGGATCGCGACGGGGACTCTACCCAGGTCGCCCGCCTACGCGCCGGGGATTGCTTTGGCGAGATGTCGCTGCTGACCGGCGAAAAACGCAGCGCGACCGTGGTTGCGCAAACGGATTGCGAAGTGGTGGAAATCGGCAAGCCCGTTCTGGCCAACAGCCTCAAGCAACAACCGGAGTTGCTCAACAAACTCAGCGAACTGCTGGCGCGACGCCAGTTGGAAACCGAAGGCATTCTGGCCGAGAACACTTCCCGGAAAGCCATCGCCGCCAGACAAACGGAATACGCCGTGACGTTCCTGGATAAATTGCGGACGTTTTTTGAATTGTGAGCGTCGGCACCGTCTTGACCTTCCCATCAACAGTGCCGGGATCGTCTCCCAAACTTTGTCGCATATGCGACAAAGTTTGGGAGTACCGGATTCCTGGTCACGATGCGCGAGATTGACGCCGTGGAAGCTCCCCAAGGAGAGGGAACAGCCGTCGCCCATCTTCCGTTTGCCCGACGACTTTGTTGCAGTTCCCGCCATGCAACATTCCATAACACCGGCGAACGCTTCTCCTCGGAGGAGCAGGCCGGGATGCGGGCGAGCATAAAAACCATCTTGATTTCACAGGCCGCGGACAGGGCGACCCAGTTGAGCGCACTGTATCCGGCCGGGCCGATGGCACGGCGTTTCAAACGCGAATCGTGCCGGGCAGAATTGATTCTCAACAACACCCGGCTGCGAGTGGGTGGTTATTTAACGATTTCCGCGGATAGTTGGCCCGGCGGACGGACGTCTTTCCCCTCGCGCTTGGTTTCTGAGTCACCCAGATCGTCGCGGCAATTTTCCAGCAACGCTTCGAGGCGCTTAACAACTTCGGGATGTTGATCGGCTACGTTGGTCGTTTCGCCGATGTCGATTTCGAGGTCGAACAGTTCCGCGCCGATTTTTTTGGTCGCGTACTTTCCGGGCTGGCCGCCACCACCGGGGGGTTCGGGATGGGTGTAGTTGTGTGGCGCGTGGAGTTTCCATTTTCCATTTCGCACGGCCTGCAACGCCTTTCCCCAATAGTAGAAGTACGCTTTGTGCGGACTTTTCGCGCCCGGCTGGCCGGACATCAAGGGCCAGAGGTCCAAGCCGTCGATTTTATGTTTGGGCAGGTCGGCGCCGGCGAGTTTGGCCACTGTTGGCAGAATATCCATCGTCGCCGCCACCTCATGACAGACGGTGCCCGCCGGGATTTTGCCGGGCCAGCGCATGATGCACGGCTCGCGCAGACCGCCATCGAACGTGGTGCCTTTGCCCTCGCGCAACGGCAGCGCCGTGCCGGCGTGGTCGCCGTAAAGCAGCCACGGACCGTTGTCGGAAGTGAAGATGACCAGGGTTTGATCGTCGAGACCGTTCTTCTTCAGCGCGCCAAGGATTTGTCCAACGGACCAATCGATCTCCATGATCACGTCGCCGTAGAGTCCGCGCGGCGATTTACCTTTGAACTTGTTGCTCACGTGCAGCGGCACATGCGGCATATTGTGCGCCACGTAGAGGAAGAACGGGCGATGTTTGTTTTGTCTGATGAACTTCACGGCGTGTTCGGTGTACCAGGTCGTGAGTTGCGTTTGATCAGGCGCCTGCTTCACGGCCTTGTCGCCTTCCATCAACGGCAATGGCGGAAACCGGCTGCCGGCGGTGGGATGGTTCGGCCACATGTCGTTGGAGTAGGGCAGGCCGAAGTAATCGTCGAAGCCGTGATGCGTCGGCAGGAATTGCGGCGCGTCGCCGAGATGCCATTTGCCGTAGATGGCGGTGGCGTAACCGCGCGGTTTGAGGACTTCCGCGATGGTCATCTCGTTGGAATTGATGCCGACCTTCGATCCCGGAGCCAGCGCGCCGAGGATGCTGACGCGATTGGGATAACAACCGGTCAGCAGCGCGGCGCGCGAGGCCGAGCAGACCGGCTGACCAACATAAAAATCCGTGAACCGCATCCCTTCCTTCGCCATGCGGTCGAGATTCGGCGTCTGGATATTGGGCGAACCGAAGCAACCGACATCTTGATAGCCCTGGTCGTCGGTGAAAATGATGACGATGTTCGGCGGGCGCTTTTCCGCCGCGGACGTGGTTGAAACGATGAAGAACGCCAGAAGAAGTTGGCTAAGGAATCGGGAAAAATTTGGGAATATTCTTTTCATGAGAAATTATCGGGTTTGCCAAAAATGATTCAGGAAAAGCAAGCGTGGTAGGGCGCGTCACTCCGTGCGCGCCGTCGTTTGCCCACAGTCGATTGCGGCGCGCACGGAGTGACGCGCCCTACCTCCCAAATCCGGCCATTTCGGGAACGTATTCTGTCAATCACTCTAAATCTCCAATGGTTTTTCATTCCGGTACGCCATTCGCGAATTGGTCCTCGTCTTTAAGTTCCTTCTTCAAACGATACAACTCGGTTTTGAGTTCCTGCACCGTGTCGGCGTAAATCGGGTCGGCATACACACTGTTCATTTCGTGCGGGTCTTTCGCGAGGTCGAACAACTCCCACTCGTTGATGTTGTTGAAGTAGATCAGTTTGTAACGTTCGGTGCGCACGCCGTAGTGCGGCTGGACGCGGTGATCCTGGGGATAATGGTAGTAGCGATAATACATGGACGTCCGCCAGTCTCTCGGCTTTTCGCCGCGCAACCACGGCGTGATGCTGCGGCCTTGAATGTCCGGCGGAATCGTGACGCCGGCGTATTCGAGAAACGTCGGCGCGAAATCGACGTTGAGAATCATGCGGTCGTTGACGCTGCCTTGCTTGATCTTGCCGGGGTAACGAATCAGAAACGGCATCCGCAGCGATTCCTCATACATGAACCGTTTGTCAAACCAGTTGTGGTCGCCAAGAAAAAATCCCTGGTCGGAAGTGTAAATGACAATCGTGTTCTCTTTCAGTCCAGCCTTGTCGAGATAATCGAGCAGCCGCCCGACGTTGTCGTCCACGGACGCAATGCAGCGGAGGTAATCCTTGATGTAACGTTGGTACTTCCATTTCTTGAGGGCGTCGCCCGTCAGTGTTTTCCTTTGGCCGTTGATCGTGACTTCCAGCTCCATATCGACGGTCTGATTCCATTTGGCGAGTTTAGGGCCTTTGAGGTCGGGTGGCGGTGGCGGATACTTGATGTCGCTGCGCGTGAGATTCCGGTCGATGCGCATCGTCGCTTCGGTTGCCGCGTCGGAGCGGTGCTTGTAATCGTCGTTGAAAGTTTCGGGTTCGGGAATGTCAACGTCCTCGTACATTTTGGCGTGTTTGGCGTCGGGCTGCCAGGGTCGATGCGGCGCCTTGTGATGACACATGAGGAAAAACGGTCTGTTCTTGGGGCGGGTTTTCAGGAAGTCGATCGCCAGGTCGGCGATGAGGTCGCTGACGTAACCCTGAATGACTTTTTTCTTTCCCATCTCGATCAATTCAGGATTGTGATAACGGCCCTGGCCGGGAAGGATGTTCCAGTAATCGAAACCGGTGGGGTCGCTTGTGAGATGCCACTTGCCGATCATGCCCGTGTGATAGCCCGCCGCCTGCAACAGCTTGGCGACGGTCGGCTGGCTGCCGTCGAAGCGGTTGAACACCGGCACGCCGTTGAGGTGACTATACTTACCCGTAAGAATGGCGGCGCGGCTCGGCGTGCAAATGGAGTTGACGACGAAACAACGCGTAAAGCGCATTCCTTCGTGCGCGAGGCGGTCGATGTTCGGCGTCTGGTTGATCTTGCTGTCGTAGGCACCGATGGCATGCGCGGCGTGGTCATCCGCCATGATGAAGAGAATGTTGGGGCGATCATCCGCGGCGTGAGCCAAGCCGCACCCAAGTTCTAAAACAGCCAAGAATAGCAGCGCGTGTCGAAAGTTGAAAAGTCCTGTTCGCATCAGTCAAGTGGCGCGGGATTGTTTGATGCCAACTCGTCTATTCGCAAATCCCAGTTCAAGCAAGCCACTTTTTTATTTTTTGACGGTTCATTAAGCTGGTCCTGCGCCTTTGCGGCGCTCGCGTTCCCAGCGTTGAAAGTTGTCGCGGATCGCCTGCCGAACGGCGTGCTGCTCCGCCCTTCGATTGGGGCGGATTCGCCGCGCAAGGTGGTCCACGTTGGCATAATCCAGATTGCCAGGCGGTCTTTTTTTTTGCTATGTTGACGGTCGTAGCCACCAAAAATCATAAACCAATGCCGGCATGTTGACAGTGCCCAATCTGCTGAGTGGAGTCCGGTTGTTGCTCGTTCCGCTTTTGGTCAGCCTGGCCTGGAGCGGCAACTCGCAGGCGTTTCTCTGGTGTCTGATCGCGTCGCTCGTCTCAGATCTGGCCGACGGCTTTTTCGCCCGCCTCCTCAAGCAGACTTCCGAGCTGGGCGCCAAACTGGATAGCTGGGGCGATCTGGCCACCTACCTAACGCTGCCGGTTTGCGCGTGGTGGCTGCAACCGGAGGCGCTGCGCCAGGAAGCGGCTTGGTTGCTGGCCGGACTCACCAGTTATGTCGCTGCCATCCTGTTGGGCTTTCTTAAGTTTGGACGGCTGACGAGCTACCACACGTGGAGTGGCAAATTGGCGGCGGTGCTGATGGGCGCGGTGGCGTTGATGCTGTTCGGCGCGGGCAAAGGGTGGCCCTTGCGAGTGGTCATGCCGATTGTCGTTTTGACCCAACTTGAGGAGATGGCCATCACCGCGAGCCTCTCCGAATGGCGCGCCGGCCTGCCGTCGCTCTGGCACGCGTTGCAAATCCGCCGGCAAGTGGAACAAGGAAAGTCGGCGGAATAGAATTATTGCCAAAAACATTTCCGAATTGAAAAGTGAATGACCTTTCAACCGGCCTGCGGCTGCCCTCCAAATACGCCCGGCTGGGATCCTCTCCCAAACTTTGTCGCATATGCGACAAAGTTTGGGAGGGGTGAGTTCAAGGTGCCGATGCGCGTCCAAAGTTGGAGGTGGAAACTCCCACGAACCGGTCAGGGTCACGAATACTGCTCCTGAAACCGGGCGCGTTGGTAGCTCGGCGTCGGCTTTGCCCTTGGCCAGCGTCGCGCAGATGTCGCTGACGTTTTTGTTATGCTCCACCAGTTTGGAAACGATGACCCCGACGTCATTGATGGGCAGCTTGCTGACCATGCCGGAAAGCAGGAGCACGAGTTCGCTGTGGGATTTTTGCCGATGCTCGATGACGCGTTCCAACAGGAATCGCAGCGCCTTGTTCTCCTGTTCGAGAGCGCTGCGCTCAGCTTCCAGTTGGCCGACTCGCAACTTCAGCTCATGCCATCCTTGCTGTATCTCCTCGACCGAAGTTACGGGTGGTTTCGAACTCACTGTCTCTGTCATACCTGACTTTCCCCGATGGCCAGACATCTTTCCACCCTTTTTTGAGCGGCCGATGTGGAGGAGCGGGGCGTAATGTGTCGTTGGTTAGCAGGAATCGCTTGGTGACGCTAACAGAAGTTCTGAAGTCACGATGACAGTGCTGGATCTGGTTAACTCGGCAATCGTTCGTGGCGCAAGCAACTGCGAGCGTGGCGAGCGAGCGTTTGCTGCCAGTGTTGTCGTGGAAGATCAACTCTCGGCGGTCACCACGATTCACCACGTGATAGATCGAACCAGGATACATCTTACAGAAACCATGCTGGATTAGACATTATTTTCGTCTTCTTTTTGACTCTCGATTTGCCGAATCGCTCAGTCAATCCTTTGTAGATCTCCTTGTGGATGCGTGAGGCGGTTGCTGCATGCTCGTTCGAGGGAATATCAGATGTTGCGACAACCAGATTACCGTTGGTCGGCTCCAGCCACACCGCCATGTAAATGATCGGGTCGCGATAGACTCCATTTGATCTGCGCACGTACAATGCCAGAAGGTTCGTAGCTGCCTTGTCCATTTCTAGACTCAAATGGTTAGCAATGGCAACATGCTGAACTGTATCAATCGCTTCGGACAACTCAGTCCGTGTCAAGCTCCCAACCGCTATTGTGGGCGAAAGGGTGACTAGCCGATCCTGCATGGTGAAGCAACCTACCAGACTACCAACCAAAATTAGGCTGTAGAGCAAGTGGTTAATGTTTTTCGTTTTGAAGCGTACCCCAAAACCATTTTTAGTCGTCATAATTCATTACCGATTTCAATTGGGCTAGTGTTGAGGACCATAAGGCAATCCTGAATAATCTGGGTTAAAGGGGGGGACGTTGGAATTGGTCCCGCCTTAATCAAGAAGAGCATAAAGGGGTCATAAAGGGGTCAGTCCCGAATGGCCCTTAGTTAAGCCCTCGATCATTGCGCGGGCGTCCCTTCCAGTAACGGCTGCGGTGGGAGATTTCCACGAACCGCCGTCGGGGTTGGTTGAGCAACGGGTAGGGTTTGGGCCGCCGTTTGACGGCAAGGGGTCAGTCCCGCAGATTCTCATATTTTTGCGTAACCACTGGCCGTTGCACAGACAAGCTGTCACATAGTGCAAGTCCTGAGTATTTACCCCAAGCGGAGTTTATGGCGGTTGTTCGATTCATTTGTGTTTTTCGCAATTTGCAGGCGGTTCGCTATATGCGTCCACGTTCCCATGTGCAATTGCACGGCAATCCATTTCGTCTAGCCACGCCTACTCTACTGCAATTTAACTGGCATCTGGAAGACAAAAGCATACAGCCGCGACAGCGTCGCGCCGGTGTGTTGCGCGCGCACATCCGAGCCAAATTGGAACGTCGCCGCGGCATCGAATTTTTGGAACATCATGCAGTAGGTGCTGTTCGCCATGACGCCCAGCAACTCGCCAGTTTTGCTGAACACCAGGTCGCCGCGCGAGGGATTGAATTTGCCGAACAGGCCCTTGAGGAAACTGTTGTCCAATTTCACGTAGCCCGGCGTGGACAGATCGATCTGGAACTTGCATTCGCCGTAATAGCCTTCTCCGGCGCCGACCAGCACCGCATCCTGGAACTTGAACGGGTCGGACGAGATGCGATAAACCTTGCCGCCCAGTTGACGGGCCTCCGTCGGGGTGACCGGTATCAAGAGCACGCGCGGGTCAGGCCAGCCGAAGGACAGGGAACGGATCGGCAACACCGTGCTGTTGCGGCTCAACGATCCCGTGAGTCCTTCCCAATCCGTGCCCGGAACCGCCAAGGTCAGCGGCGTGTCTTGCACGTGGCACAACGCGAACGTATTGGTGCCATCGGTGACCAGCACGGTTTGCGTTTCCTTGCGCTTCGTGGATTCACCGAACACGCCGGGTCGGGAAGCGTTGAACTCGGCTTTCACCCGGTTGGTCAGAAAGTCGCTGAAAATGGTGTTCGGGGCCAGTGGACGATTCTCCCGGATTTCCTGGGTCAACTCGCCAGATTTTGCGGCCAGGGTTTTGACGCCCTCGGCCAGTTTGGTTTTTTCTTCGCGCTCGATCTTCACTTGTTCCTGCATTCGGGCAGCTTGTTCGGTGGCATGACGTTTCTCCACTTCGGCCACCTGGAGCTGGCCGGCCAGACGTTGTCTTTCTGCGAGACCAACCTGGTTGCTCTTGGATAATTGCGCCATTTGTTGCTCCAGAGCGGCGGCTTGTTCCTTCTGCTTTCGCAATTCAGCTTCCATCGCGGCGAGTTTTTCCTTCGAGATCAAGGCATCGCTGGAGCTGGCCTGCACTTGGCGGGTCAGGGATTGGATATTGGTCTGGGCCGCGGCAAACTGCTGCTCCTTCGCTTGAAGTTGTTGCTGGAAAGTCTGCACCTGTTTCTCGCGCTCGCCGACCGTTTCGCGGGTCTGTTTGAGTTCGCCCAGCAACAGATCGCGCTCCTTGCGCTCCGCATCCAGCGCGAGTCGCATGACGGCAGCGAGGTCTTTCCCGCTGTCCACTTGATTGGTCGCGATGTCCACCTTGACCTGCGGCGCCGCGCCCTCCTCGGCCACCTTGTTGATATCGACGGTGGAAAACGCCAGCAGGCTCACCAGCAGGAAATCGCAAATGACGATCAGAATGCTGCGGTTCATGACATGGTAGTGAACGTGGGTTCGGCGGCCGGCGCCATGCGCGCAGTGGTCGCGGCGTCAGCTTCGAGCAACAATTTCCGGCGCAACGGGCGCAAATTGAAAATCTTGAACACCGACACGAAGATGATGCCGAACGACGTGGATGAGTAAGCGGCCATCAAGCTCGGCTTGATGACGCCCATCGACACCAGGATCAGCGAGATGATCGTGCCGGCGAAGCCCAGATAGAGGCCAGCGTCGAACAAGTGGTCTTCATTTTCGAGCAGCTTGAGCTTGAGCCGAGGTGTTATGTTCTGCCGGCGGATTTCCGCCAGCTTGACGAGGCAGGCCGTGTAGATCAGCGCCTGCAGCACGAAGAACAACAGCAAGGTTAACAGACTTAGTTGGTTCATAATCGATGCATGAGCGCCGGTGTTTCCGACAGGGACCACGCTGCCCACCGTGGGCAGGCGCAGTCGAAAGGGGAACTCCACTTTCTGACTTTCCTGAGCGAGAAACGGCTCGCTCAAGAGCAGCACAACAAGCAGAAACCCCAGCGCAAATAAACTTTCGCGGGCCAGATGAAACCCGCCCACCTGCAGCGGTCGCTCCAAAGCAGACACTGCCGGTCTCGCAAAATGCATGGCCGCAGCCAGCAGAAAACCGCCGATCAGGTATAAACTCCATTTCAAAGTCAGCGCAAGCCACGGTTTGCGCAAGGAATAATCTGTGGCAAAGTTAAAAAATGCGGACGGCGGAGCAAGTGCCGGCACGCGCTCGTGAAAGCTCGAAGCATACAGTTGTTGTTTGCGCCGCAACAGTTCATTCACTCCACCCTCGCCAAACCGGAGACTCGCGCCGAGGTCCTTCAGTCCGCTCTGACTGAACTGCATCAGGTATTTTGCCACGTCCGCCGGTTTGCCGGAGAGTTGCACGGCAGAGAAAAGCACGGGCAGTTGTGCGTCGGCTTTGCGGACATGATTGGCCAGCAGACGCAGCGTCTCGGCATCTTCAATCTTGCCGACGAATGCAGCGAGTTGACCCAAGTTAAATCGTTGACCGAGCGACATCAAATCCATCAGCACTTGTTCGAGCGGTTGCGAACTTCCACCACGATTCGCTTCCGCGGCCAGCGCCAACACGGCGTTGCTCAACGCCGGCGTCAAGCGACCTTCCTCCACCAGAAGCCCGCCGACCGAGAGCGCCGCATCGAAAGCCTGACCTGAAGCTGACTGCGAGGGTGGGAACAGAATCGTATTAGTCAACGCGCGGCAGCGCAGCAACTCTTGCACGCCGGGACGCGACGAAGCCTTCAACAGTTCGAGGACTTTGCCCCGGTTTTCTTGTCGAATAATTAATTCGATGAACGGCAGCGGTCCTACGTTCTTTCCGAACAGCGCTGCAACGCGAGGTTCGGGAATTCCCCAAACCTGCAAGTTCGGATTCTGTTTCGCCAGGTTCGTCACAGCCAGGCCGAGTTTCTCGCGATCGGAAATTTCCTCCTTCTGTGCCGTCTGCAACAGCAACTCGGCTGCTCCCAGATTTTTCTCATTCACCAACGCCAATCCACGCTCGACCAAAGTAGTGGTGTTCCAGCCGGCCTTTTGGACGACGCTGGCATCCACGGCCCGCAGATGCATCGGCACCAGCAAGCCGCCGACCAACATCCCCAGGCCGAGGACGGCGCACAACAGAAACAATAGCCAACGCTTCATAGTAAATTCGTTCAAACGTAATGCAGGCCCATCTGAAATCAGCATCCCTGGTCAATGGCAATCCCAAGCTCTCTTCAACTCGGGAAAAACCTGCATCAACCTTAGACTACACCGTTCGAAATCTTGTTCAATCGGAAATTTGGACGAGGTGAGGTGGTTGCGAGTATGAACCGTAACGATCCGCTGCTTGAGCAAGTTAGATTCGATCACCCACAAGCGCGGAAGAACGCAACTTTTTTGCCGCGAGGACGCAGCTGAGAGGCAGAGTTAATCGCAATACGATTAAGATTGCAGAAGGAAAATCAGACCACGAAAGCCGCAGGCACAGCCTGCCGACTACGCTTTAACGAGGACCGCCTTGTTCTCTTTCAAATATTTCTCAACCGTCGCTTTGCCGCCAACGGAGTTGGGGATTCTCACGGCGTCGGGTTTTGCCAGCTTGTAATGCACCAGCCATTTGCCGATCATTCCCACCTGAAGATTCAGTTCTGCGACTCGCCACACTTGACCGGTTTCCAGTGGTTTCATGGGTGTGCGGCGCGTCGGCTTGGTTTTTCTCATACCCGATTGTGCACCAGAGTTTTCAACTAGACCAGACAAATCGCAACGCGCCCAATTGAGATCAAGTCGTTAAAATACCTTTGACGCAACGCAGCGATGAAGGCCAATAATGGGCCAACAAACACCCACTCATTATGAAACTATTATTTGGAATTCATGGTTTTCTCGTGGCGTCCACCGCACTTTCAGTCGTTGCAAGCGACTGGCCGCAATGGCGTGGCCCAAACCGCGACGGCATTTCCAAGGAAACCGGCTTGCTGTCGGAGTGGCCCAAAGAGGGACCAAAGTTGGTTTGGCAGGTATCCGATATTGGTCGCGGCTACTCAACGCCTTCGGTGGTCGGCGACCGGCTCTACCTGCTGGGAAACGAGGGCATGGACAACGAATTTGTGCAGGCGCTCGCCGTCAAGGATGGCAAACGGGTCTGGTCCACGTCCCTCGGAAAAGTGGGGAATCCAAAACAGATGCCCAATTTCCCCGCCGCGCGCTCAACACCGACGGTCGAGGGTGAAGTTCTTTATGCGCTCGGCTCGGATGGCGATCTGGCCTGTCTTGAAATCGCCTCGGGAAAAGTGCAGTGGAAAAAGAATCTCCGCACTGACTTCGCCGGCAAACCTGGCGAATGGGCATACTCGGAGTCGCCATTGATTGACGGTGACGCGCTGGTCGTCACGCCGGGTGGTGGCGAAGCCACGTTGGTCGCCTTGAACAAAAAGACCGGGGAGATCATTTGGAAATGCCCCGCGCCCGGCGGCGACTCGGCCGCGTACTCTTCGGCCATCATCGTCGAAGCGGGCGGCGTGAAGCAGTATGTGCAAGTCCTGCAAAAAGGGTTGGTGGGCGTGGAGGCGAAGACGGGCAAATTTTTGTGGCGCTATGGCAAAGCCGTCAGCAAGTACGGCGCGAACATCCCGACACCCGTCGCCAGCGATGGTTACATCTACTGCGCCTCCGCCGGCACCGGTGCCGGGGCCGTGAAATTGAACTCCAAAGAAGGAGTCCTCGAATCTGAGGAAGTGTATTTTACGCCGAAGCTGCCCACCGCCATCGGCGGGGCGGTGAAGGTCGGCGATTATCTTTATGGCACTACGGGCCAGGCGATGTTGTGCGTTCAGTTTGCCAGCGGCGAGGTGAAGTGGGAAGAGCGCGCGCTGGGCGCGGCCTCGCTTTGCTACGCCGAAGGTCGGCTTTATCTGCACGGCGAGAACGGGGAGGTGGCGTTGGTCGAAGCCTCGCCCGAATCGTATCGGGAAAAGGGACGGTTCACGCCACCCGACCCACCGAAACATTCGCAAGCAATGGAAAAGTCGTGGGCCTACCCAGTGGTCGCCAACGCCAAGCTCTACCTCCGCGAGCACAACATGCTTTGGTGCTACGACGTGAAGGCCGGCAAGTAACTGGCCACTCCGATCGCCGGCCGTGAGAATCCATCACGAAACATCCGTCGAGAAGTTCGGGGCCATTGAACCTTCCGGTTCGTTCCACCGGTGGCTGCAGCTATGGAATGACTATTCGGTAGAAGCGGGTTGGCATTCGTGGTGCGTTCGCGTCCTCGAATTCAAACTCGCCTGAACCGCCGTCCGTCGCCACGCCGATTTTCTCCCAATCAATAAGATTAGTGGACGCTTCGATGACGTAAACGGGGCCTGGCGGCGCGGTGAAATGCATTCGCAGTTTGCCGTTGGCGTTGCGAGAAAGCTTTCCGATCTTGCCGTGCAGCTTATCTGAGGAGCAGCCGCCGCTCAGGATGCCAATGACCTCTTGCGCGGCCTGGTTTAGTTTCTGGGCCAGTGTTGGATCGGATGGTGCGACTTGAGCACCCACCTTGTTTTGGAACGCCTGAAGTTGGTTGATGGCCGCCGTCGCGTTGTCGCGGTTGAGGGACTCAATCGCCGCCAACAGTGATGCGATCAACGGCTGCGGTTTGGGAGCGTGTGAATTGACAGAGGTCATCAACCGTTCGACGGCTCGCGCCGAGGTGATAACTTCCACCGTGAAAGTTTGAGCGTTCGTGGACATGCCATCGTCAACGACCAGACGGAGCGAGTTGGTGCCCACCGGCAAAGTCACAACGGCTACAACTCCGGTGGCAAACGCGCTCGTCGCGGTGCCTTGGAACCAAAAGAATTGCAAAGGATCATCGTCGGGGTCGGACGAGCGTGACCCGTCCAACACAATTATCGGATTGCAATGTGCCGGAGCGATCACAAGCGGCGGCGTGGCGGTGGCGTCGGCCAGCGGCGGGCGGTTGACAGTCAACACCGCGTTGGAACTCTCGGCCACGCCAAACGCATTCGTGATCCGCACGGAGTATGTCCCGGCTTGGGCGAACTGCACGTTGGTCAAAACGATGGACGCGCCGGTCGCGCCGGGCAGGTTTACGCCGTCTCGCCGCCATTGGTATTTAAGGATCGGATTGCCGCTGGCGGCGACGGAAAATGTGGCGTCCGCGCCCTCGTTGACCCGGATGCTCACGGGCTGCGAAACAATGACCGGCGGTTCCTGGCACTTGCCGACGCCGCGCGACAGCATGATGGTTCGAATTTCCGCAGCGCTTAACGCCCGCGCATAGAGGCTCACTTCATCCAGCGCGCCGGCACCAGCTCCCCGAAAGGGGTCGAGGAATGTTTGATAACCAAGATAAACGTTGGCTGTGGTCTTGGGTGTGAACGTGCCCAGGTTTGTTCGGGTCACAGCACTGCCGTCAAAATAAAGGGCTGCTACTCCGGTTGCCTTGTCGTAAGTCAAGGCCACGTGTTGCCATACGTCGAGTGTCGCCAGCCCCTCCGGTGAACGGACCACGTGCGGACGGCCTTCCGAGTCCACCAGATTGGCTTCCCAAAAAATTGACGAGGATTTTGGCGCGGCACGAGTTATTGAGAGGCTGACGCCTTGCGTGACGATGCCGCTGTGCCATCCCACGAACTGACGCGAAGTAGAAAATACCAAACGGCTGCCGGAAAACTGTGGGGAGATCCAGGCTTCGATTGTCAGCCCCGGGCCCGCGCCGACGTTCAGATTGCTCGAAGCCGGAATTCGCACAAACCCGGTGTTGAACTGGATCGCTTTGCCCACGATTCCGGCTGTGTAGGTCACCGAGTTGGTGACGACACCATGACTAGCGTCCACGCTGTCGAGCACATTGGATTCGCCGCGCCACCATGCCACAAAGTCGGATGGCGGCGGCACGCAGGTCGGGGGCGGGGGCACACACTTGCCCGCTTCATCGGCTGCCACAATCGCCTGAATCTCGGTCGCAGAAAGCGCGCGCTGGTAGAGAGTCATTTCATCCAATCCACCGGAATAGAGCGAACGGGCCGAAGTCCCGCTTGGACGATACGCTAAATAGACGGGAGACCGGGTCAGAGGTTCCAGAGAACCAATATTCGTTTGGGTCACAGGAACTCCGTTGAGGTACACCGACGTCAGCCCTGCGACCTTGTCAAATGTCAGTGCGACGTGCTGCCACACCGAGGTGCCAATAATTCCGGGTGGCGAGCGGAGCACGATGCGGCGAATCGGTGTGGTGTTTGTATCCGTAAGGTAAGCTTCGAGTGCGGAGCCGTTCATGGCGAGGCCGGCGCCGATGCTGCCGTGGCTGTCGTTCCACTCGAGCAGCGGTCGCACTCCGGACACTGAATCGGGTCTGATCCAACCCTCGATGCTCAACCCGTCGCCAGCACCGAGGTTTAGATCGGCAGATGGAGGAACGAACAAGTAATTAGTCAGGCCGAAGCCGAACGAGCCGGAAAAGAATCGGAACGCGGCGCCCACTTTTCCAGTCGTGTAGAGAATCTCATTAAGCCGCGAGCCTTGAGGCAAGCCGTCGTTAATCCCAATGCTGTCCACAGTGTTGCTTTCGGCTCGCCACCAGGCCACCGCGCCGGTCGGAGCAGGAGTGCAGACCGGTGGAAGTAACGCGGTCACCGTCAACTGCGCCTTAGAACTGGTCACCGAACCCGAGCCGTTGCTGACGGTGACAAAGTACGGACCGGCCTGGTCGGACTGCACATTGGTCAAGGTGAGCGCCGCGTTGGTCCGGCCTGCCAATGCGTTGCCGTTGAAGAACCACTGATAATTCAAAGGCGGCGTGCCGCTCGCGATGACTGCAAGTGTGACGATGCTCCCGGGACGTTTGACCTGATCTTGAGGTTGGGTGGTGATGGACGGCGGACCACTCGGAGTCGGCGCGCACTTACCAGCGCTGCCGGCGGCGTAAACGGCTTGCAGTTCGACGGCCGACAAGACATGACGGTAAATGCTGACTTCATCAATCAGTCCGTCGAAGGCGGTCAGGTTGCCGGCCAACACCGCGCCGCGTCGCAGGTTGCCGATGCCAATGTGGTTCTGGTGAATGCCCGTGTCGCACGTGGGATCGGAGGCGCCCAGCACGCGGTTGTGTGGAGAATCCTGTGTGCTGTCGAGCACGCCGTTGAAGTAAATCTCGATCTTTCCCGTCGTGGTGCTGCGCGTCACGGCGATGTGCGTGAACGTGTTCAACGGGATCGCATTGCTGGAAATAAAGTTTGAATCAACCCCGGTGGCGGCGTTGCCAATGCGGACCACCAAGCGGCCATCCGGCAGCACCCCGGTGTGCCAGTCATCCACGACTCCGCACACTTCGTCGGAGACGAGCACGGAACCGAAGTTGTCGCCGAACGTGCCGCGCACACGCTGCAAGGCCCAGAGTTCAAGTGTGAAGCTCTCCAGCGGGATCGGGGGTATCTCAACGAAATTCGTACCGCGAAAGTCAAACGCGTTGCCAACTTTTCCCGGACTTAAGAGCACCGGGCCGAGGAATTCGGTCGTGATGATTCCATGATTACTGCCAGTGGTATCGTTGGCGTTGGTTTCGGCGGGCCACCAGCTTATCAGTCCGGCGGAAGGCTGAACACAGGAAGCCACGAAAGAATAACGGGCGCGGATCATGTGATTGCCGTTTACATAGGTATTCAACGGCGTGACCAAAGTGCTCGTTGCGATCGGCTCTTGCAAATCCAGCAGGCCGACACCGCTCGAGTTCTCGACAATCCATGACTGGCCCGGCTGCGGATGTGAGAGATCAACTCCAATCGCCGGATCGAAACCCGAGTCCCGGTCTGACAAGTAAGCGCCAACAAAGAATGAGCCTGTGACGGTGGTTGCGGGGATGTCATAGCTTTGAAAACTCGTGTTGTTCAGAATGACCACGTTTGGCGTAATGAAGATGGGGTAGATCATCAAAGGACGCGCATCCGATGGATTGCCATCGCCGTCGGGGTCGGAATATAAAGCAACCGTCGGGAAAACCCGGCTGGATAGTGGATTCCAAATCACGGAGATTTGATTTATCGCTACTGTGCGACCGGCGGTATGGAAATGATTAAGCGCCAAGAAGTCTCCTCCCGGCGTTCCGCCAAATGTATTCACAGTTCCGTCGTCCAAAGAGAATTGCTCCGCTTGAATAGCCGCGGGCAGAAGCTGCACCGCCAGACTGACGAAGAACGCTAACACGGAGGATTTGCTCGACTCGGAGTTGTTCCAGCTGCACCTCGAACTTTGAGCGTGTTTCCTAAATGCAGCGTCGCATGCCATCACGTCAGTGATATTCATAGGCGGAATTGTGGGCCTTGGCTGCAATTCTCCGTTTGTGCCGGGCAAATCCACCATGACTTTCCCATGAAGCATTGCGGACGGGTTGACAGCCAAGAACCAATGGAGGGAGAGAACAAACGCCCGATGATGTCTGCGAGAAGGTAGGAATTCCACTCCAACAGCCATTCCAACACCGTGTCTTCAACGGTGGGATGTTTCATGTTCCCGTGCTTAGATTGTTCAAGACCCGCAGTGGACATTTAACGCAGAACTCGGCGCGAATCTCAACAAAAATCTCGGCGACGCGGTGCTTGTGTGCGCGGCTTGGACGATTTCTTGGCTGGCTACAAACTACCGGACGGATCCCGGAAACTGTGCTCATTATGCCGGGTCAAAAAGGTTTGCCTGTCGCACTGATTGATTGCTAACTGGGCGGCATGACTTTCCTGCCTATCGTCGAGCGTGAACTGCGCGTGGCCGCGCGGAAACGCAGCACGTTCTGGCTGCGGGTGGTCGCGGCGCTGGTGGCGTTGGTCATCGGAGGTGGGTTTCTCATCTTGAGCACGTTCACAGGTTCGGTGTTTGGGGCCGCAAGCTTGGGCAAAGGATTGTTTGCCACGCTGACGTGGCTCAGTCTGGCGGTGGCATTGTCGGCCGGGTTGTTCTTCACGTCGGATTGTTTGAGCGAGGAAAAGCGCGATGGGACGCTCGGCTTTCTGTTCCTTACCGATCTGCGCGGCTATGACGTCGTGCTGGGCAAGCTACTGGCGACGTCGTTGCGGGGTTTTTATGCGCTGCTCGCCGTGTTCCCGATTCTCGCCATCACGCTGCTGATGGGGGGAGTCACGGGTGGGCAGTTTTGGATGACGTTGCTGGCGCTGGTCAATGCGCTGTTCGTGTCGCTGGCGGCAGGAATGTTTGTGTCGGCGATCAGCCGCTATTCCCAGAGGGCGCTGGCGGCGACGTTGTTTTTGTTGTTCGTCATCGTCACGGTTGGCCCGGCGATTGACGGGACATTCGCCGCCATCAAAGGGCGCGCCTTCAATCCGGTTTTAAGTCTGACGAGTTCCGGCTATCTTTTCGTGTCAGCGGGCGGTTCTGGCCAGTCACCATTCTGGCTGGGACTGGTCGCCAATCAAGCTGTTGCCTGGACACTTTTCGGCCTGTCTTCCGTGCTGCTCCCGCGCACATGGCAGGAACGGGCGCGGAAGATTTCAGCGGTCAAGGCAAACTGGTCGTACGCCTGGAAATTCGGCGGAGCGAAAAGTCGTCGGGTGTTCCGCCGAAAACTGATCGAGCCGAATCCGGTTCTGTGGCTGGCGTGCCGGGAGCGCTGGCAGTCCTGGGCGTTATGGATGCTTACCATTTTGATAGCGGGAGGATTTGTCGCGACGTTCGCGAGCAAGCACCGAGAGTTACTCGCGATGATCTGGAGTTCCTGCGCCGGTCTCTTGACTCTGGTGCTGTATCTGGGAACCGCATCGCAGGCTGGCCGCTTTTTTGTCGAAGCGCGACGCAGTGGTTTGATCGAATTGTTGCTGGCGACGCCGCTGACGTCGAAGCAGATTGTGCAGGGCCAGGGGCGCGCGTTGCTGCGAATGTTTGGCGCGCCGCTGGTGGTGTTGGTGGCGGTTCAGTTGCTTGGAACATTTTTGGCTCAGCAGATGACTTGGAGCCGAATCGCTGCTGTTACTCCTCCCACGCCAACGGTAGCGACAACGACCAACACCACAACTAACACGACGTTGGTAACGAGGACGACCGTGACGACGAGCAGGCTTGGAACCACGACGGCGGTTTCCGTTGGCGGATTTGCCGGGCCAAATGAAATCGTGATGCTGGTCATCTCCGTTGCAGGCACGCTCACGTTCCTCGCGAACCTGGCGGCATTGTGTTGGTTCGGCATGTGGATGGGAATGAATTCGAGGAACAACAACCTGGCCACGTTGAAGACGATCGTGTTCGTTCAGGTGATCCCCTGGTTTGTGCTTTCCTTTGCGTCGATGATGATCGTTCCGCTGCTGCTGTTGCCAGGCTTGATGAAGGGAGTTCCGTCCGCGACGTCGCAGATGATGACCTGGTATCCGCTGCTGGCCTCGGGGGTGGCGACTGTGCTCTATCTGGCCAAAGACGTTGGATTCTCGCTTTGGGCGCGGCGGAAATTGTATTCGGAATTCCGCGAGCAGGCCGTGCGGTCCGTGTCGCCGATTCTGCCGGCGCTGCCGCCACCGTTACCGGACGTAAATGTGCCGCCAGTAATTGCGCCGGGTTAAACCGCCAACCAAATGGTTCGGGAAGGCACAGCGGGATGAAGTAACGGGCGGCTCGCCTGGCCGCCGCCCGTTTCCGCATTGGCAGATCAGTTGGGGAAGGTGCGGTTCAAAAAGATTGTCGCGCCTTGAACGCCTTCGATGAGTTGACCGCGGGGGTCGAAGTTCAACAGCACTTCGCCCGGCTGGTCGGGTTCGGTGTCAAACTCGAGGTGGCCTTGGAAATCTCCTGCCACGTTGACCACGGTGATGGTGCCGCGATCCACGCCAGCGACACGCAATGTGTAGTTATCCGCAGGCAGGTTTTCGATTTCGACGCGGAAGTTCTGGCGGCAGTCACTGTCCTGACGAAAGCGCGCCTTGCCCTTGGCATCAGCGTCGATGCCGGAGTTGATCAATGGCACTTCGTTGTCCACGAGGCTGCACGCCCCGCCGTTGGTGCCTCCGCTGAACGTGGACGAGAAAAACGTCGTCGCCCCCTGTTTGATTTCGATGACTTGATTGCGCGGGTCGAACGTCAGCGGTAGTTCGCCGGGATCATCGGTCTCCGTGTCGAACTCGATCTCGCCTTTCGTACTGGCATTGGTGCTGACCACATTGATGCTGCCGCGCAAAGCGCCGGCGACGAACAAGTCATAGCTGCCGACCGGGAGTTTTTCGACTTCCACCCGGAAATCGCGTTCGCAATTGTCACGCACGCGGAAACGCGCCGAGCCAGTCGCGTCGGCATCGGCACCAGTGGAAGTCAAGCTGACGAGGGATTCCGAGACGGTGCAATCGTTCACGCCGGGAATTTGTGCCGCCATGCCGCCGGTGAAGAACAAATTGCCGCTTTGCAGGATGTCGATGGTCTTGTTGCGCGGATCGAAGTCCAACAGCACCGCGGGCGGGCGCGGCGAGGATTCGAATTCGATTTCGCCTTTTCCTTTTGAACCGACCGTGATGGTGCCGCGCAATACTCCGTCCACGAACAATTGGTAATCACCGGCGGGCACGTCTTCGATTTGGACCTTGAAACTGGAGCCGCTGGTTTTGTTGTAGAAGCTGGCCTCGGCATGGCCGCTTCCGGCCAGAGCAGTGGGTGTCAGGTCTGTGCTTTCACTCACGAGCGAACCGTCAGGTTCACCTTCGCCGGAGAACAGCAATTCCAAGACAGAATTCGTATCGTCGCTAATGCTGACCTGTTTACCGCGAGGATCAAAATCCAGCAATCGGGACGCACTGCTCGGCGGATTCTGAAAGTCCAGCGTGGTCTTGCCTGAGGAACTGCTGGTGAACGTGGCCCGCGTGACGCCGCCAACAATGAGGCGATAATCTTTGTCTGCCTCAAGCCCCTTGCACTTGATCAACACCTTCGACTTGGATGATTTGAGAGATGAGTTGATGGTGGCGGTCGCACTATCGTCAAAACCGGTGTTGTCAAACGAGCTTTTGCCTTTTGATTGTTGCTTGGCGGACGAACTTAGCGGCGCGCCGAGAGACAACGCTGCGATCAGCACTGCAACGGACGTGATACTGAGTGGTTTCATGATTTTGTACTCCTCATTAACGGTTGATGATGTTCAGGTCATGTTGTGACGGGTTTATGCGCATCAATGCTTCCGTGCCTCGGTGCGAACCTGCTGTGAATTCCGGAAGTTCGTCCGCGACTGGAAATCGACGCAGATAATATCATCCGCGTTTGCGAGGAACTTGCTACGCAGCTATTGGCAATTCCTGAGCGGATTTTGTCGTGCTCAGAAGCGGTTGTCCTGTTTTCGGATGTGTCGTCCTGGATGCCGAACGTGCCGTGTCGCCATGGCGGAGCGCGAATTGGGGATGGTTCTCAAACGTTGTACGTGGTGCTTGAAACCTGGCCGCCGTGGCCGGTCCAATTGGTGTGGAAGAATTCGCCGCGTGGTTTGTCAAGTCGCTCGTAAGTGTGCGCGCCAAAATAATCGCGTTGGGCCTGGAGGAGATTCGCCGGCAACCGTTCGGAGCGATAGGCGTCGTAGAAATTCAGCGCGGTGGAGAAGGCCGGCATCGGAATACCTTTTCGGGCTGCGACGGCGATCACGTTGCGCCACGAACGCTGGCAATCCTTGATGGCTTTCCTGAAGAACTTGTCGAACAACAAATTCGTGAGCTTCGGTTTGTTGTCGTAAGCTTCCTTGATTTTGCCGAGAAAGCGGCTGCGGATGATGCAGCCGCCGCGCCACATGAGGGCGATGCCGCCGTAGTTGAGATTCCATTGGTATTCCTGGGCGGCGGCGCGCAGGAGCATATAGCCTTGCGCATAGGAAACGATCTTGGACGCGTAAAGCGCCCGGCGAATGTCCTCGATGAATTTCGTGTGGTCGCCTTTGATGGATGGCTTAGGGCCTTTTAGCTTTTTGGCGGCAGCGACACGGTCCTCTTTGAGCGCAGAAATGCAACGCGAATAAACCGCCTCGGCAATCAACGTGATCGGGATGCCGAGTTCCTGCGATGAATTCACGGTCCATTTTCCGGTGCCCTTCTGACCGGCGGTGTCGAGGATTTTATCCACCAACGGCGCGCCGTCCGCGTCTTTGAACGCGAGAATGTCGCGGGTGATCTCGATGAGATAAGAATCCAGATCGCCTTTGTTCCATTCGGTAAAGACCTTGTGCATGTCCCCGGCGCTCAGGCCGAGGCCGACTTTCATCAAGTGATAGGCTTCGCAGATGAGCTGCATGTCGCCGTATTCGATGCCGTTGTGGACCATCTTGACGTAATGGCCGGCGCCGTTTTCGCCGACCCAATCGCAACAGGGCGAACCGTCTTCAACCTTGGCGGCGATGCCCTGGAAGATTTCTTTGACGTGCAACCACGCCGCGGGCGAGCCGCCCGGCATGATCGACGGGCCACGCCGCGCGCCTTCTTCGCCGCCAGAGACGCCGGTGCCGATGTAGAGCAGTCCCTTGGACTCGACATATTTTGTGCGCCGGATGGTGTCCTCAAAAAGCGAATTGCCGCCATCGATGATGATGTCGCCCGCTTCCAGGTGCGGCAGGAGTTGCTCGATGAATTCGTCCACGGCGCGGCCGGCCTTGACCATGAGCATCACACGGCGCGGTTTTTTCAAAAGCGCGACCAGTTCCGGGATGGAATGAGCGCCGAGGACCTTGGTGCCTTTGGCTTCGTTGGCGATGAAAGCGTCCACCTTTGAGATGGTGCGATTGAAGGCGACCACCGTGAAGCCGTGGTCGTTCATGTTGAGGATGAGATTCTGACCCATGACGGCCAGGCCGATGAGTGCAATGTCTGCTCTTGGTTCCATGTTGTCGTCCTTCCAAAAATTGCGACCTGCACGATACAAGAGGCTGAAGCGCGCGCCAGCTGTTTTTTTGATTTAGGAATCAAGAAAAGTCCGGACGATTTTTTTTCTATTTACATCGCGCTGAGTTGTGCCACTCTGCCCGCCATTGGCCTGAGACAAGAGAGCGGTGGGTGATTTTCACAGTTTGATGATCCAATGAAGATGAGCACGATGCGCACACTAACTTTGCTTTGCCTCGCTCTGGCGGAGACGCAGGCTGGTTGGGCGGCGGAGGCCGACCCGCCCAATGCGAAGCTGACCGAGCTAACGGAAATGAGTATGGAAGACCTCATGAACATCGAGGTGACCTCCGTTTCGAAGAAGCCGGAGAAGCTGGCGGACGCGGCGGCGGCTGTCACGGTCATCACGCAGGAGGACATCCGTCGTTCCGGCGTGACCAGCGTTGCCGAGGCCTTGCGGCTGGCGCCCGGACTGCAAGTGGCCCGGCAGGACGCGCACAATTGGGCGATCAGCGCGCGCGGTTTTAACGAAGTGTTCGCCAACAAACTGCAGGTCTTGATTGATGGGCGCAGCGTTTACACACCGCTTTTCTCCGGCGTGTTCTGGGACGTGCAAGACCTGATGCTGGAGGATGTGGATCGCATTGAAGTCATTCGTGGTCCGGGCGCAACCTTGTGGGGCGCCAACGCCGTCAACGGCGTCATCAACATCATCACCAAACCGGCGAAGGAAACCCAAGGCACGCTGCTCGTGGCCGGCGTCGGGACCGAAGAACAGGGCTTTGGCGCTGTTCGCTATGGAGACAAGCTCGGTGAGAACACTTATTTCCGCGTCTATGGCAAATTCGCCAACCATGATGACTCCGTTATTCCCTTCGGCGGCGACGCAAACGATGGCTGGTACAGTGGACGTGGCGGTTTCCGGGTGGACTGGACGCCTTCCGATACGCATTTGCTGACATTGCAAGGTGACGCCTACGAAGGTCGCGTCGAACAAACATTTACGAATGCGACGCCCACGCCGCCGTTCGTTCAAACTGTGATGGACAATTACATAACGCGAGGCGGAAATATGCTGGGCCGTTGGACGAGAACGTTCTCCGAGGACGCCAATCTCCAACTGCAGGTGTATTATGACCGCACGGAGCGCGACACCGCTATCTTTTCCGAAAAGCGCGACACGTTCGATTTTGACCTGCAGGATCGCTTTGCGCTCGGTTCGCGCAATGACCTGGTGTGCGGCGCCGGCTATTCGCTGTCGAGCGACAAGATTGGAAACACCTACACTCTGAGTTTCTCGCCGGCCCGCCGCAACACGCAATTGTTCAGTTCCTTTGTGCAGGACGAAATCAAGTTGTGGCCGGAACGATTGCGGCTGACGCTGGGCTCGAAATTCGAACACAACGATTACACGGGCTTTGAAGTGCAACCCAACGCGCGATTGCTTTGGACACCGCACGAAATGCACACGGTGTGGGCGTCCGTTTCGCGGGCGGTGCGCACGCCATCCCGCGCGGAAAACGATGTGCGATTGAACCAGCCGGGACCGTTCCCAGGCACGGTCACTTCCATTCTCGGAAGCCGCGCGTTTGAATCCGAGGAATTGCTGGCCTATGAACTGGGCTATCGCGTCCGGCCCCACGAGCGGTTGTCGTTCGATATGGCCGCGTTTTACAACGACTACGACAAGCTCCGGTCGTTCGAACCGGGCGCGCCCGTGCCGGGCGTGCCGGTCATCATTCCGCTGACAGTCAACAACCTGCTGGAAGGTGAGACGTATGGGGTGGAGTTTTCTCCCACCTGGCAGGCAACCGACTGGTGGCGTTTGCAGGCCGCCTATTCGTGGCTGAGTATTCAGCTCCACAATCGGCCCGGCAGTGCGGATCCGATCTCGCATGGCGCGGAAGGGCGCAGTCCGCAACATCAGTTTTTTGTGCGCTCGTTGATGGACTTGACGCGCCACTGGGAATTGGACGGCGAAGTGCGTTACGTGGACGGCCTGCCGAATTTGAAGATCAGCAGCTACGTGGTGATGGATGTGCGACTGGCCTGGCGACCCAACAAAAACCTTGAGCTTGCCGTGGTGGGCCAAAACCTGCTGGACAACCGGCATTCGGAATTCGCGCCAACCTTGTTGCGCACTCAGGCCACGGCGGTTGAGAACAGCGTTTATTTCAAAGTCACATGGCGTTTCTAGGTGTTGGCAAAACCGACCGTTGGGCGGGCGTCCCAATCGGACCTCGGCGCGCAGCTTGGGAGAGGAGGATGTCCGGCCGTCTTTGGTTGCTGGCGGGCAGGCTCCTTTTTCTTCTCGTACTTTTAGCGCCGGAAGGCATGGAGTGCCTGGCGCAAACTCCGGCGCCCACGGAATATCAGGTCAAGGCGGCCTTCCTGTATAACTTTGCCAAGTTTGTGGAGTGGCCATCGGTCTCCGCGGCCTCGAACGACGCGCCGTTTGTGGTCGGCGTGCTGGGTCGAAACCCCTTTGGTGCCGATCTTGATCAAATCCTCAAGGACAAAATCGTCAATCGCCGGCCGGTGAAGATCAAACAGTGCGAAACCGCGCAAGCGGCGCGGAACTGTCAGATTCTGTTCATCGGTGCCACGGAGGAAACGCGGCTGCCGCAAATTTTCGAGGCCCTCAAAGGCGCCGCCGTGCTGACAGTCAGTGATATCCGGCGATTCGCCGACCGCGGCGGGATGATTTGTTTCGTGATGGAGGAAAACAAAGTCCGCTTTGAAATCAACAAGAGCAACGCCCAACAGGCCGGACTCACCGTCAGCGCGCAACTGTTGAAATTGGCGAAAGTGGTGCACAACAACCCGTCGGAGAGGAAAGAATAACATGTGGGATTGGTCGCGCATTTCGCTGCGCCGAAAGATGATGTCGATCATTGTGGTGACCAGCAGCGCTGGCTTGCTGCTGGCCTGCGCGGCGTTTGTGACCTACGAACTGATTTCCGTCCGCCAGGCCATGCCGCGCGAATTGTCCATCCTGACCCACGTCATCGGCCATGACAGCATGGCGGCGCTTTCCTTCAACGATCCCAGGGATGCCGCGCAAAACCTCTCCGCCCTCCGCGTGCAACCCCACATTGTCCGCGCCTGCATCTACGACAAGGACGGGCAGGTTTTTGCCGAATACGTCCGGGACGGCAAGAGCGGCAGTAAGTTGTTCCCGCCCGTCGAGCACCAAGGCTCGCGTTTCGAGAACAATTACCTGGTGATGTTTGATCCGATGGTGCTGGATGGCATGCCGATCGGCACCGTTTACATCCAGTCTGATCTGGAAGCGATGCATTCCCGACTGCTGCTCTACGGAGAAATCGCGGCGGCCGTTCTGCTCGCCTCGCTCCTGCTCTCGCTGTTCCTTTCCCAGCGGCTGCAACGCGTCGTCACAGAGCCGGTGTTGCATCTGGCCCGGGCGACGCAGGTCGTCTCCGAGAAGAAGGACTACTCGGTCCGCGTTGCCAGGCAAAGCCAGGACGAACTGGGTCTGCTCGTGGACGGGTTCAACCAGATGCTGACGCAAATCCAGGAACGCGACCGGGCCTTGCACGAAGCGCGCGAGGAACTCGAACAGCGCGTGGAGGAACGGACGCTCGAATTATCCAAAGCCAACACCCAGTTGAAGGAGGAAATCGCCGAACGCCGCCGGGCCGAGGAGGAACACCAGAAATTGGTGGCTCTGGTGGAGAACAGCAACGATTTCATTGGCCTGGCCACGCTGGACGGCGAGGTGTTGTTCCTGAATGAAGCCGGTCGCAAACTGGTCGGGCAGGACCAGCTCGCGCAGGTCCAGGGCACCCGCATTATAGAATATGTGCCGGCGCAATCTCAGGCTCAACTGCGCGATGAAATTTTTCCCGCGATCAAGGCCGGGGGCGTGTGGCAGGGCGAGACTCAACTGCGCCATTTCAAGACCGGCAAGCCGATTTCCGTGAACATGAGTTCCTTTCTCATCCGCAATCCACAAACCAATGAGCCGATCTGCCTGGCCACGGTCTCCCGCGACATGACCGAGCAGCACAAGCTTCAAATCCAGCTCCGTCAATCGCAGAAAATGGAGGCGGTCGGGCAATTGGCAGCGGGCATCGCGCACGATTTCAACAACATCCTGACGGTGATTCAGGGGCATGCCGGCCTGTTGCTGGGCAACCCCGACCTCGACGACAACGCGATCGCGTCGTGCAAGCAGATTTCCGTTTCGGCGGAGCGGGCGGCCAACCTGGTGCGTCAACTCCTGGCGTTCAGCCACAAACAGATCATGGTGTCCCAGTTGCTGGATTTGAACGAGGTCGTCAGCGGCGTCATCAAAATGCTCCACCGGGTGCTGGGTGAGAACATCACCCTGAACTTCCAGCCCGGCCCCCATCTGCGCCCGGTCCGCGCGGATGCCGGCATGATGGAGCAGGTCATGATGAATCTCGCCGTCAATGCGCGCGATGCCATGCCCAAAGGCGGAAACCTGGTCATCAACACGCGCGCCCAGGAAATCGACGCGGCCTACGTCCAGCAAAATCCCGAAGCGCAAGCCGGCGACTTTGTCTGCCTGAGCGTCAGCGACACCGGCTGTGGCATGGACGCCGAGACGTTAAGCCATATCTTTGAACCGTTCTTCACGACGAAGGAAGTTGGACGGGGCACCGGGCTGGGATTGTCAACGGTCTATGGCATTGTCAAGCAACATCAGGGTTGGGTCGAAGCCACGAGCGAGCCGGGCCAAGGCGCTCTGTTCAAGATTTTTTTGCCGGCCAGCTCCGAGGGGGCCGAACCATTGCTGGACAAAACCACCCCGCCTGCCCCGCCCGCCGCGCGCGGCGGTTTGGAAACCGTCCTGGTGGTCGAGGATGAAACCCCGCTGCGCGTTCTGGTGAGAAATGTGCTGAAGCGCTACGGTTATCAGGTTCTGGAAGCGGAGTCCGGCGTGGAAGCCCTGCAGATCTGGCTGCAACAGCGCGGCCAGATTGATTTGTTGTTGACCGATATGGTGATGCCCGGCGGCATATCGGGCCGGGAACTGGCGGAAAAACTGCGAGCCGAGAAACCGCCACTGCGCGTCATCTACACCAGCGGTTACAGCGCGGATTTGGTTGGCGAAGGGACGCTGCAGTTGGACGGATCAAATTTTCTTCAAAAGCCTTTTGATGCCTCCCGGTTGGCGCGAATGGTGCGTGAGAGTCTGGATCTCGGTCGGTCGAAGGCCGACGGGAAAGGCTGAAGCCGACACCGGGCAGACCACCGGAACCACACACCGCTCAAGCCGCCCGGCCGCCCAATTGCAGCCGGGGGTCCGTTTCCAGCATGGCTTTCAAATTGGGCCAGTTGGCGCCATTCATGTCGTTGAACGCATTTAAATAGACCGCCGTGGCTTCCGGCGGATGTTTGGCGAGCAACGTATCGACCGCGCTGCGGAGCTTTCCATCGTCCATGGACGCGGGCAAATCCTCGACGGCACCCTGATCATGGGTCAAACCCAACGCGTCCAGGAAATCCACGAGCATGGCTTTCTGTTTCTTGATCAGCCACGAGCGGATCAGGTTTCCCGCCACCAATTCCATGGACGGCCGGGCCAGGGCGGTGAGGATGCCGGTGTGGCGTTGGGCGCGCGGTTGACGTTCGAGAAAAATGGGCCGCACTTTGCGTGAATCGGCGACCGCGTGGAGCGTGGCGCGGTAAAGGTCCTTGTCCTCTTCGAACGCGAAGGTGAGAATTTCGCCCGCGAGCGCCGGGGACATGAAGCCGAAAAGTTCGTGGCAGGTCAGCATGGGTCTGGTTCAAAATTCTGATTTCAACTGACAGTCGTCGCCGTGATCTTGTACCGTTTTGCCAGTTGTTCGCAAGTTTCCTGTTCCAACAATAACGTCTTGCCGCCTTCCAATGCCAGCACGGAAATTCCTCCCGCGGCGCAGACTTCCAACGTCTGCGGCCCGAGGCAAGGGATGTCAAAACGCCAATCGTGATTTTCCTTGGCGACCTTGACCGCGACGGCGCCGCCGTCTTTGCCAGCCAGTTCCCCGCCGCGCGCAAGACATCGGTCCGTCCCTTCAAATCCTTCGACGGCGAGCACGGTGCCGTTTTTCACCACCACCGTCTGGCCGATTTCCAGCCGCGACATCTCTTTGGCGATCCGATAACCGAACGCCACATCAGCCCGTTGCTCCGCCGACAACTTCGGGCCGAGACGGAAACCTTCGCCAGGCATCAACGGTTTCAGCCACGGCGTGGCGATGATCAACTCGACGCCGTCCTTTTTCAATTCGTCGGCAATGGCGCCAAAAATCGTGTGGGCATTTTTTTCCTTGAGCTTGAACAGCATGGCGACGGCCCGCAAGTCAGGGCGGATGTCGAACAGATTCTTGGGCGCAATTTGTCCCACCATGACGCATTGTTTGACGTTCCGCTCGGTGAACGTGCCGATCAATTTGGAAAGCTGACCGACCTTGAGCCAGACGATCTCATCGACGAGCGCCGCGAGGCCGGGGTCGGTTTCGCCTTCAAAAGCGGCAGCGACCAGCCGTTGGACGCCCATTTGGCGCGCCTGTCGGGCGAAGATCAATGGCAGGGAGCGGTTTCCCGCGATGATGCCCAGAGATTCCATGCGTGTCAGTAGTCGGCAGTCTGTAGTCGGTGGTTGTTCAACTCAGTTCGATGGCGGACATGCTACGTGGCAAGTGAGCAACTGACAACTTTTTTGCTTTGACAGTACGGCAAATTCCCAGTGACATCCTCGGACAAATAGAAACCATCAAATCACACAAATTATGCTAAAGCCCGTTTATCTTTGCTCGTCCATCCTGACCCTCGTTTGCTCACTGTCGCTCACTCCGTCCGCGCCTGCCGCCGGGGACAAGCCGTGTTATGAGTTGCGCACCTATTACGCGGTGCCGGGCAAGCTCGACGCGTTGCACGCCCGCTTTCGCGATCACACCTGCAAACTGTTCGAGAAACATGGCATTCAAAATCTCGGCTACTGGGTGCCTTTGGATAATTCTGAGAACAAGTTGATCTACCTGCTGGCTCATCCCAGCCGCGAGGCGGCCAAGACATCGTGGAAGGAATTCATGGCCGACCCGGACTGGCAGGCGGCTTACAAGGCTTCCGAAGCCAACGGCAAGCTCGTGAACAAAGTGGAATCTGTCTTCACGCAAGCTACGGATTATTCTCCGACGGAAGACCAGAACTCCGGCAGTGAGCCACGCGTATTCGAGTTGCGCACTTACAAGGCCGCTCCGGGAAAACTGAATGATCTTCATGCCCGCTTTCGCGATCACACCTGCAAACTCTTCGAGAAACACGGCATTCAGAACATTGGCTACGGCGTTCCGATGGACAAGGACAAGGGCGCGGATGACACACTGATTTACTTGATCGCCCACAAGAGCAAGGCAGCCGCCGCTGAATCCTGGAAGGCGTTTGCCTCCGATCCCGATTGGAAGAAAGCCAAGGCCGAGTCCGAAGCCAAAGCCGGCGGCCCGCTGACGGTTGAGGGTGGAGTCAAATCCGTTTATTTGAAAGCGACCGACTACTCGCCGATCAAGTAAACAGCCTGCTCGTTTTCACAATAGCTTCTCGGCGTAGGATGACTTGGTTTGACTTGCCTACGCCTCTGACGTAGTTTCTTTCGCGTGGTCTTTATCGAAACACCCACGTTCACGAAGCGCGTCCTTCAACTCATGGAGGACGAACAGTATTCGGCGTTGCAGTTGTATCTGGCGGCGCATCCTGATGCCGGGAAGGTAATCCGGGGGGTCAGGCGGAATGCGGAAGATTCGGTGGGCGGGTGGCGGGCACGGCAAGCGCGGCGGCTTGCGGCTGATTTATTACTGGTGGGTTGCCCAAGACCGCATCTCGCTGCTGCTCGTCTATCCGAAGAGCGAGCAGGATGACTTGAGCGCGGATCAAGTGAAACAGCTTCGGAGAGCGTTGGAGATTTGAACTTATGAAGAAAGAACTATTCGACGAACTGCTGCAAAGCGTAAAGGAAGCCGCGGGCATCGAGCGCGGCGATGCCCGGCCCTCCCGCAAATTCGAAATCAAGACTGCCAATGACGTGATTCGCGTCCGGAACAAGCTCGGTGTCTCGCAGACGCGGTTTGCCCGCTTGCTCGGCATAAGCGAGGACACACTTCAGAATTGGGAACAGGGCCGCCGCAAACCCACCGGCCCGGCCAAAGTGCTGCTCAAAGTGGCGGCGAAGCACCCGAAGGTTATTTTGGAAGCGGTGGCGTAAGAGAAGCCACCGTCGGGCGAGTTGTTCAAGGCCGCAAGCGAGGCGCCGACGAGCCGCTGATTTACCTGGTGGCGCACAAGAGCAAGGAAGCCGCCGCTGAATCGTGGAAAGCGTTTGCCTCCGATCCCGATTGGAGGAGAGCCAAGGCCGAATCCGAAGCCAAAGCCGGTGGCCCGCTGACGGTTGAGGGTGGAGTCAAATCCGTTTATTTGAAAGCGACGGACTATTCGCCGATCGAGTAACCGGCTGTTGGCGGTTCTTTGTCGCCAGCTCTTCCGTCGGGTAAGTCCAGATTTCGGCGAGCGTCGGATGATAATGCGGCATCGCCGCCAGTTCGTGAACCGTCATGCGCTTCTGCATGGCGGCGATGATTTCATGAATCAATTCCCCTCCCATCGGGCCGACGCAACAGCCGCCGATGATTTCGCCGGTGGTTGGATTGGCGAGCAGTTTCACAAAACCATCGAGCGCTTCCATGATAAGCGACTTGCCGTGGTCGTTGAAGGGATGGCTGGCGGCTAGAAATGGAATGTTACGCGCCGTGGCCTCATTTTCTGAGAGGCCAACACAGCCAATTTGCGGATCAGTGAAAATGACGGTAATTAATAGGCGATGGTCGATACTTCGCGGCCTGTCGGGATTAGCGATGTTATGGGCGGCGATTTCTCCTTCCTGGACCGCAATGTGAACAACTTCATGCCTGTTCGTGCAATCGCCCGCCGCGTAAATGTGCGCCGCGCTGGTTTGCATACGGTCGTTGGTCACGATGCGACCGCCTTCGGTGGACACGCCGGCATCGTCCAAGTTCAAAGAGCCGGTGTTTGGAACGCGCCCCAACGCAAGAAGAACTTCTTCAGCGGCAACGCGAACGGTCCGACCTTCGTGTTCAAACGTAACTCCCTTCAATTTTCCTTCGCACCAGGCATCGGTCAGTTTGGTGTTGTTGTAAAGCGTGATGCCTTCTCGGCGGAAAACCTTTTCAAGTTCAATGGCGGCGTCGGTGTCGAGGTGGCGCAGGATGTGTTCACTTCGTTGGATCAAAGTGACATTGACATCGAAACGCGTGAAGAACTGGGCGAACTCAACGCCCACAGCGCCGCCACCGAGAACGATCAGAGATTTCGGCGGTCGGGTCAGCGTCAGTGCCGTGTCACTGCTAAGGTAGTTGGCTCCGCAAAGCTGGGGCAGGGGAGGTGGCGCCACGACTGAGCCGGTGCTGATGATGAAATGTCCCGCCGTAAGATTCCCTCTCCTGTCGAGCGCGACCGTGTGCGGGTCAACGAATCGCGCGGATGCTCGAATGAACTTGAATCGGCCATCGGTGAGTTGTTTGCGCCGGTCATCCGCAAAGTTTTTGATCATCGCATTCTTGCGCGCCATGACTTGCGAAAAGTCAAAGCCAACGTCGCGTGCATGAATTCCCCATGTGCCGGCGTGGCGGGCAAGATGGATTACATCGGCGGCGTAAAGCAGCGCCTTGCTTGGCATACAACCGCGTAGAATACAGAGGCCACCGACCTCATCGCCGCCCTCGATGACGACGGTGCGCAACCCCGCAGCCGACGCCGTTCGCGCCGCGGCGTAGCCGCCACTCCCGCCGCCGATGACGGCAACGTCGTAGTCGAACTGATTCATGCTGCAGAAGATTAACCAGGGCGAGGCAGCGTCAAATGATTTTGTGGAAAGCTGGAGTCCCGTGTGTCGTCACCGACGTTAGGAGCCAGACACTGCGTTCTGGCAGTCTTATTTCTTCTTTGTCGGGAAGGGACAGGCCGCGCAACCCGGTAATGATACGAATTTGCTGTTTGACGCTTCGGGGGAATGTGGCCTGCGCCTCAACCGTTTAGGGGTTCCTCTTCTTGAACTCTCGCTTAATCTCCCTGAGTTGTATCGCGATGACGAAAACCAAGAGAACGACCGCAATCTCCAAAAGACGGTCTGCAGGAAACCGACCGAGCAAAATGATCTTATAGCCAAATGCTTTCGCGATCCTGTCGATCACGGCGAGCCCGAGCAACACGAACGCCCCCAAGAAGAAGAGGCGGGATGCCATCGAAATCACCTTTTCAAGAGTCATAGCTGTTCTCGATCTTCATATTCGGGGAGGCTCAAATCCAGGCTATTTTCGCGGAATCGTAAGCGTTTTTTCATGGATCCTCCCTTGGTCAATGTTCACAAATACGGCCGTGATCGTCCTGTCCGATTTCTGAAACCAGAGCCCGACCCACGCGGGATTCTCTGCGTTTTGGGTCACGCCGATCAGCGGTCCATAATCATCCGGGATCGCGTCAGCAAATTTGGTTGGATCGAGCTTCAACTGTCCCGCCCCATGTGTGTTGACCGGCTCGATCTTGGTGCATGAGAGTGTTGCTAGGCACAGGATGAGAACGCATAAAGTGCCAAGAAGCCTTTTCACCAAAGATAGAAAATTACTGTTTGACGCTTTGCAGGAGACGAAGAATTGCTTCTGCGTCTGGTTCATGTTTGAGGCATCGTATGCCTTCCCCACCAACTGTCAACATTTTTTTGGGACTCTTTAGGCACTAGGCACTCACCTCCGGCTCTTCAATCGCTGCTGCAAGTGCTTCGGCCACCGGCGGTAGAAACCTTTGATCGTGGAGGACAGCGCAAGCGGCTGCCTGCCTACCGTTCCGTGCCGCTGACTGATTGACAGGATTCGTTGTGCTCCTAACAATTCGTGACTTGAGCAACATCATTTATCCCCGCAGCCCGCGCGAAGTCATGGCCGGGTGGACATATCTGCCTCGCTTTGTTGATAAAATCCGCCTGCACCTGGCGGGGAAGCTGCACCCGGATTACCAGGAAAATTTCACCAAAGGTTTTGATGGCGCGTGGCTCAAGGCCGCCGGTTTGTCCGCCGAGCAATTCATCGAAGTGGTTAAGAATACCATCACTGACGGAGAAGTGTGCGATTGGGTGATCAAAAACGTGAAGAAGACGGAGGCTGAAAAGGCCACGCATCGAGATGCGATCTTGAATTATGGCAGGAGCGGGGACTCGGCGTTGCAGGCGAGACTGAAGCTGCGCAAAGAACAGGCCGGCCTGACTCACCGCGATGACATCGAGACATTCGTTGATTTCATCGACGCGGATGAGAAGAGGATCTAGTTTTTTTTGGGTTTGCACGATCTGGTGAAATCTTTGACCATTGGCGCCGGCAACAACCAGTCACACGCAACCAGTCAGAATATGAATCAAGCACTCAACTATTTCCGGCGCGACGCGGCTGAAGTTAAACCGTGGGCCGAAACCTGTGGACAAATCCGTCCGCTGATCGAAGAAAAGGATGGCGCAGCGGCGGAATTGCACCACCTCGAAATCACCGACGCCAAACTGCATTATCACGAGCGCACTGACGAAATTTACTATGTCTTCGGCGGTCAGGGTTGGATGCAACTCGACGACAGTAAGATTGACTTGCATGAGGGTGTGGCGGTTTATGTGCCCCGTGGCGTCAAGCACAGGGCCTGGGGCAATCTGAAGGTGCTGGTCGTCTGCATTCCCCGCGGGGTGTTGCACGACGTTCACGAAATCGAACCGACCTGACGGAGTGACGTGGTGCCGCGCTCATTATCTCGAGAGTCTTCGATCGTGCGTGCAGCGATCAGATGAGACTTGACGCCGCCTGCGGAAGCGCGAGCCTCCCGCTCCATGAGAATCTCGACATTTACTGGACGCTGGCTGAGGTCAAAGTTTCTGCCATCGGTCGCTCTTGTAATCTTTGGACCGTTAGCTTCACTGGCCCCAGCCAAGGAGCCGGCGCCCGGGCCAGAGTACGCGTTGCCGGTTTTCCCTCGCGAAGACTCGTTCCAGAAAGATCCCGAGACTGGCACCGACATGTTGTTTCTCACCGACGCAAAGTCCAAGGACACGCATCTGTACTTTCATCAACGCTCGTGGCTGGCGGACGGCTCGCTGATTTTTTTCTACTCGGCGCGCGAAAAAGGCGGATTGATGGCCTACGTCGTCGAGACCGGCGGACTGGTGCAACTTACGGCCGCAGACGGTTCGAAGGTAGGCAGTGCCTCGGCGGCGGTGAACCGTAATAGCGTGTTGTGCACGGCGGGGGAACGTGTGCTGGAAATCCAACTCGCCATCACAATCCAGGTCAAAGATGCGCACAAACATGCGCAAGTGATGGCGCGTGAGCGGCACCTGGGCACCGTGCGCGGCATGGATGGGACGCTCAACGAAAGCTGCGACGGACGCTACGTTGCCGTGGGTCAGCCGGCGGTGGCTGGCGGGGCCAAGGCGGGCATCGTGATCATCGACGCGCATACCGGCAAATCGGAACGCCTATGCGATGTTCCGGACGGCGTTACCTATCAGTGGCACGTGCAATGGAGCACGACCAATCCCTACTGGCTCAGCTTCGCCGGTGAACCTGATCGTCTTTGGGTGGTGGATATCCGCGACCGGAAACCGTGGTGCCCCTACAAGGCGCTTCCCGACGAACTGGTCACCCACGAATCGTGGTGGGTGAACGACCAGTTGATTTTCTGCGGCGGCGTTCAGCCGAAACCGACGGAGGAGTCGCACGTGAAGGTGATGGACCTGCATTCCGGCACCATCCGGATTATCGGCGCCGGCAGTTGGTGGCCGGGTGCCGCGCCGAAGGACATCGCCAAACGCAATTGGTGGCACACGTCCGGCAGCCCGGATGGACGCTGGATCGCCGCCGACAACTGGCATGGCGACATCATGCTTTTCGAAGGGAAGACAACGCGACCCCGCCTGCTCACGACGAATCATCGCACCTACGGTCAGGGTGAGCATCCAGAAGTCGGCTGGGACCGCAAGGGACGGCAGGTGGTTTTTGGTTCGCACAAACTCGGCGGGATGACGGTTTGTGTAGCAACGATTCCGGACGCCTGGCAGAAGGAGTTGACCGACATTCGCGTCGGCTTGGAGGCGAAATAGTTGAGCCGTCTGGCAATTTGTAAGCCGTCGCAATGCAGTTGAACACGCCCCTCACCCTCGCCCTCTCCCCATCCGATGGGGAGAGGGCGAAACTGCGGTGACGTTGCTGCAAATCACCGAACGGTGCGTGTCGTCCCTACGCGCGAAAACCTTCCCTCTCCCCGTCCGACGGGGAGAGGGCGAGGGTGAGGGGTTCGTCGGTCTGCATCGTTCCGGCCAAGCTGTGCGACACGCTCGTGTTGCGCGCACAACCCTCCTATGGGCCTTACTAATTTGGCGCATCCAGCGCACAGAGCTCGACCCAATAGTCTATGAGATTCTGGCCGGCCTGGCCGGTCTTTTGGGATTTGAGGAGGACGTTGAGATCTTTGAGTTGCGCGTTCGCCTTGGCGCGCGCGGGATGTCCCGCTGGCACTGTGGCATGGTTGTTGAGGCGGTCGATGGCGACTTGATAGTTCCGGTACGCAGCCAACTGGGCCTGGATCAAATAAACCTGCACGGGATGATCCCTCTCCACCTGTTCGCGGGCGCGTTCGATGTTGGCCACGGCGCCGTTATCACCGATAAGCAGCGCGATAACATCGAACAAGGACCCGTTTGCGAGGATCTTCGCGTAGGCCTGATCGGTCTTGATCAAACCCGGCAGCGCAGTAATCACTGCGCGATCACGGGGATAAATCTGATCGCCTCCGCTCTTCGTCGCCAGTTCCGCGGTGGCGATGGCCTTGTCAAACTGAGCGAGCCGCCACTGGCTGAGTGCCCTCAGAGTTTGTGCTGTGCCCCACAATCCCTCGTTGCGAAGTTGATCCTGGTCTTTGCTGTTCTCGAGTTTGTCGAGACTGAGCAACGCGCTCGCGTAGCCGCTCCGCACTGCGCCAAGGCTGGCCACGGCATCGGAAGCCTTGGCGTCGAAACGCAACGCGTTCTCGGCAGCGGCGGCTTGGTTGAATGCGTCCTGGGCCTCGCGCAGCCGGTTAACGCTGGCGCAACCGACGGCCAGTACCACGAGCAGCGCGATGGATGTGCCGGTCATTGTCCGAGCAATGGCGCGGTGCCGTTGGAAACTGCGAGTTGTCTTCATAGTCATTCGTGCGCTTCGGTTTGGTTCACGGAGCGGCCAGCACCGTCTGAAGCTTGGCCTCAAGCACCGGCAAATCCAGCGCGCCTCCCGCAGCGAGCAGATCAATCTGCTGTTTGATGAATGCCGCGAAGGCGGTCACTTTTTCTGCGGACAGCTTGGCTTTTGCAAGCTGATTGAGGCTGAGATTCACGATGGTGACAATTGTCTCTTTCCGCACCACCTGCCACGCCGCACTGGCCTGGAGTTGGCCGTCAAAAATTGTTTTGAAAATTGCGTCCAGAGCGGCGGTCACGAGCGGCTGGGCGCTGTTCGGAAGTTTTTCGAGGAATTCTTTCCGCAAACCGACTTTCATTACCACGGCCCGCAATACTTCGACGGCGGTGGCGGAACTCAGCCTGGCATCGGCGCGAATGCGCAAAACGCCGAGAGCGGCGTCGAGCGCCAGCTTGAGATTGTCGTTGACCTGTCCTGCCTGGTCGAGCAACCAGGTCGGATTCGCCGCCAGTTCGTCGAGCACGGCTCCAGCAACGGACAGAACGTCAGCGCTGCTGAATTGAAATTTCCATTTTTCATTCGCAGCCGGCGGGCGTGACAGAATCCGCAAGGTGGTGCTGGCCGCGGTGAGCAGGAGGTGTTTCTGCGGATTGTTTTCGAGGTCCGGCCAGAGCAAGGCCAGGTTCTCGCCGGTCTTTTCCAGAATCAGCCGCGTGAGTTCCGGCAACAGATCAGGCGTGAGCAGCGTGTCGAATTGACTGAGTTCGGTGGCAATGGCGGAGAGCAGTTTTTGCAGGCCGGCATTCTTGGATTTGACCAGGATTTCGGGATGTTCACCAACGACCGCGAGCGCGGTCTTGGTGATTTTCTCAAGACCCTGACGGCTGAGGAGGCGATCCAATTTCACGCCAGAATCATCCAGCACCAGACCCAGGACCGATTCACCGACTCGGCTGACGAGCGCAGCCTGGCCTTCTTGCTCGATGCCCAGGTAACGCTTGGGATTGGAAAGCACCAGGCCGCCCGCACTGGAGAGTACGCTGCGGAAAACCAGTTCCGCCCAGTCGCGCACGCGCTCGGCCTTGACGAGGTCCGTGCCACCGAGCTGGTCGAGACGCCGGGCCACATCCGTGCTCACCGATTTCGTCGTGACCTTCACAAGTTCCTGCACCTTGGCGTCGGCAGAAAGCAATTCGCTGTTTTCAGAAATCGTTTCCAATGCGGCCACAAACAATCGGCCCGGCAACTCGCCCAACTTTTCCTCGCTGAACTTGATCTCATGCAGTGCGTCGAGAAAACCGCCGATGGCCTTGCCCTGGCGGGAACTCTTGTCGAGCGCGCCGGGAACGTTGCCGAAGTAATCAACTCCAATCTCCACCAACGTGCCGGCAATGCGCTGGAGCGTCGAGGGATTCGGGTTGTCGCCGCGTTGCCATTGGCGGATCGTGATGAGCGCGTTCAGGTCGCGCGCATTGAGCGTCGAACCATCCCCGCCCACGCCGAGTCCGTCGCGTTTCGCCCGGTCGAGATTTTCGAATTCGATGTGATAAGTGCAGACTTCCGCTTCTTCCTCCGCGGTAAGAGTTTTGCCAGCCGTCTTTCGCTTTTGCAGCAAGGCGGCGAGTTTTGGTCGGTCGGCCAGGTACGCCTGCCCCTTGACATCGAAATAGTTGGCGGCTGAGACGATGTTGATCTCGCTGAAGAAATTTGGCAGCGGCAATACCAACTCGCGGTTCTTGGTCGAGTCCACGTAAGCCTGACGCATCTGCTGGCCCAATTTAATGGAACTGCGGATGGCAAACAAAACGAGGGCGGCAGCATCACTGATCATAAGGTGTCCCTTTCGTGCACTGTGGCTTGAGCGATTGCACAATTTCGCGGTGTGTGCTTAAGCCAATCTGAGATTGGAGCGGGTGAAGGGAATCGAACCCTCGTCTCAGCCTTGGGAAGGCCATATTCTACCATTGAACCACACCCGCTGTCTTCGCTGTCTTTCTAGCAAACCGGCGATGGGGACGCAACTATGCAGTTTGACCTTCGCATGGCTTGACGCTTCCACCCTCTCGGCGTAACAGTTGAACAAAGCGTCGCTCGTAAACATCGAATCCAGAAACCATGAATACAAAAATCAATCGCCGCGATTTTATCAAAGCCGGCAGTGTCACGGTTGCACTGGCCGCCCTCTGCCCGAATTGGTTGGGCGCCGCACCCGCCAAGCGCGACATCAAAAAAGCCATCATGTACGGCACCATTGGCTTCAAAGGTTCGGTCATGGAAAAATTTAAGGCCATCAAGGAAGCAGGTTTTGCCGGCGTCGAGCCGATGAGCCACATGAATCAGGACGAAGTCGTCAAGGCGCTCGAAGAAACGGGACTCAAGGCCGCGAGCGTTTGCTGCAACACGCATTGGGGCAAACCGCTTTCCGACCCCAACCCCGTCGTCCGCGAGGAAGGGTTGGCCGGATTGAAACAGTCCTTGCACGACGCCAAACGCTACGGTGCCACGTCGGTGCTGCTCGTGCCGGGCGTGGTGAAGGACGGCGTGAGCTACGAGGATTGCTGGATGCGGTCGATCGCGGAGATTCGCAAGGCGATTCCCGTGGCCGAAGAAACCGGCGTCAAGGTCGCCATCGAAAATGTCTGGAATAATTTCATCACCAAACCGGACCAGGCCGCCGCCTACCTCAACGAGATCAACAGCGCACACGTCGGCTGGCATTTCGACATCGGCAACGTCATCAAATACAGCCCGCCGGAGACATGGATACCGGTCATCGGCAAGCGCATCCTCAAACTGCACGTGAAGGAATTCAGCAAGACCAAAGGTTTCGGCGTTAAATTTTTCGAGGGCGACAACAACTGGCCCGCAATCATGAAGGCGCTGGATGACGTGGGCTATAAAGGCTGGGGCATCTCCGAACAACCGGGTGATCAGACGAAGGATAGCGAGAGCTTGAAAGAGTTTTCTGAGCGGATGGATAAGGCCCTTGCCAGTTGAATTGACATGGCAATAGCCAGGTGAGCTGCGAGTCGATCCGCGCGGCCAAATCCCCATTCAATTGTTTTGAGCACCCAATCGAATCCAGCCGTTCGCGCTTCGACCCCATCGCCACTTGTAACCAGGGCGATCACGGTTTATTTTGTCGGCAAGTCGCGAACACAAGATGCAACAGTTTCTGATCATTTGCAGTTCCGTTTGGTTGGTGGTTGCGTCCCCGTTACACGCCCAGACAAAGCTCGAACTCCCTACCATCACCCCCGGCTCCGAACACGTGCAGTTGGTCACCAACGGCGATTTCCAGGCTCGGGGGATGGTTCTCCTCGGTAGTCACCCGACTCCCGATGGCTGGTTGCGAGTGGGCGACATGTTCGCCGATCCCGGGATGAACATGGACGCGGCGGACAATGGTGTCGTTGCCAGCGGCTACGTCAGCAACAGCTCGCCGGTGGGGCTGTATCAACGCTCGGTAAATCTGGCAGCGAACACTGAGTACGTACTCAGCGGTTACCTTTGGAACATGGGCGACGCGGCGAACCACGTCACCGCGGTCTTCGACCTGAATGACGCTCCCCAGGAAGCGCAGATCACGTTGAGCTACGGCGATCCGAATGCCGACCTCGGTTACTTCGTGTGCGATTATTTCAATACCGCCGACACCGGCACCGCGCTGACCGTCCGGGCTTTTTATGACGGCTTCACCGGCACTGGCACCTCGCCCTCCTACTTTCCGTTGGCGGCTCAGTGGGACAACGTCGCAATCACGAAAGCCTCGGATTTCGTCCTGCCCCAGACGAACAGCATCGTCGCTTTGCAGCCCGCACAGACCGGCAACACGGTCTCGCTTTCCTGGCCGCTGACGGGAGTGGATTTGATTCCGCAGGCCGCGACGAATCTGACTCCGCCAACGCTCTGGAAGACCGTCACCAACACGGTCGTGATCAGCAACAATCTGAACAGCGTCACGTTGACGAACCCAAGCGGACAGAAGTTTTTCCGCATGGTGGACGCGGTTGATCCGACGACTCTGAACCGCAAACTGTTGATGGGTTATCAAGGCTGGTTTGTTTGTCCGGGAGATGGTTCGCCGGTCAACGCGTGGATTCACTGGTTTCGGAGTCAAACTCCGACAGCCACGAATGCGACGGTCGATTTTTGGCCGGACACTTCGGAACTGGACGCCGACGAACTGTTCGCGACCAGCATGACGTTGACCAATGGCAGCCCCGCAAAACTCTATTCTGCGTTCACCCAAAAGACGGTCGTCCGCCATTTTAAATGGATGCGTGATAACCATCTTGACGGCGTTTTTCTCCAACGGTTTTCCTCGGAATTGTCCGACCCAAACTTCTTCGCCTTACGAAATCAAGTGGCGGCCAATGTCCGCGTCGGAGCGGAGACTTACGGCCGCATCTTCGCCGTGATGTATGACATTTCCGGCCAGCCAGCGTCCTCTCTGGTCAGCCGGTTGACGAACGACTGGGCGTATCTCGTCAACACGATGAAGATCACCAGCAGTCCGCGTTACGCACGGCACAACGGCAAACCGGTGCTCGCCGTCTGGGGTTTTGGTTTCACTGATCGCCCCGGCACACCGCAAGACGCGCAAACGGTGATCAACTATTTCAAGTCCGCTGGCGTGACCTTAATGGGCGGCGTGCCGACGTATTGGCGCACGTTGACCGCCGATTCGCAGACCGACCCGGCATGGGCGACGGTCTATCGTTCGTTCGACATCATCAGCCCTTGGGCCGTCGGACGTTATGGAACAACCAACGAAGCCGACAATTTCAAGCAGAACCTCATCGTTCCCGATCTGGCGGATGCGAACTCACACGGTCTGGGTTACATGCCGGTGATCTTTCCCGGTTTCTCGTGGGTCAACTTGATGCAAGGCATGAACGGCTCCAAGTTGAATCAAATCCCGCGCATCGGTGGCCGGTTTTACTGGCGGCAGGCCTACAACGCCGTCTCCGCCGGTTGCACGATGATTTTCGGAGCGATGTTTGATGAAGTGGATGAAGGCACGGCGATGTACAAGCTTGCGCCGACACCGAATGAACTTCCGGTGCAAGGAACGTGGGTGCCGCTGAACATCGACGGTGAGGCGCTGCCGAGCGATTGGTATCTCCGTCTCGCAGACAAGGCGACGCGGATGTTGCGCGGCGACATTCCGCTGCAATCGTCCATGCCGATTACTCCTTAGCCAATACCGGGCAGAAGTTGGAACATTGATAGGGCGCGTGCGAGAAAATGTGTATTGAGGTTCGACATGTCCACGGTTAGTTTCGTGCGTGATGGAAAACAAAGGCGTAATGAGAGTTGTGGGACGACGCCAGCCTTACTCCGGCGGCCTGCAGGGGGCGCAAGGGTTTTTTGAAATGGTTATCAAGTTGCGTGGAGACCAGCCCTTCCTGCCCAAGGGGGTCTATCGCTTCAAAACTTACGATGAGGAGCGTGAATGGACGCTGAAAATGCTCACCCGACCGAGAGCCGTCCACCCACAGTAATCGACCTGCTCACCGTGTGCCGCAGCCTCAACGAGCAAGGCGCGACCTACATGGTGGTCGGAGGATTTGCGGTCAACCAGCATGGTTTCTCCCGCACGACGATGGATATTGATGTTCTCATTGATGACTCACCGGAGAACCAGGTCAAAGCCAAGCGCGCTCTCGAAATTCTTCCCGACAAAGCCGTTCTTGAACTCGGCGACGATGACCTGCGCAACTGGGTCGTCGTGCGCGTGTGTGACGAAGTGGTGGTGGACTTGATGACAAAGGCGTGCGGTGTCAGTTACAACGAGGGAGCATCGGAGATCGAAATCCACACGATTGACGGTGTGCCCATTCCGTTTGCCTCCGCGAAGCTGCTGTTGCGCACCAAGCAAACCTATCGCGAAAGGGACGCGGAAGACCGGGCCTTTCTGGAAGCCAAGATTGCGCGCGAAGGAAAGTGAATCTCTCCCGTCACTTCGACTATTGTGCTCCGGCGAATTATTAACCGCTGCGTCTGGTGATGCCGTGAATCGCAGCGCCGCCGCCGGCGAGCGTCAGGCATGCGCCGAGCAGCAACAGGGCGATGCTTTCGTTCGTCATTGAACCTTGATGTCGCCATTGCGCCAGCGCCGGCATGACAAAGCCCATCCCGACGAGGATCGCGATGACTCCGATGATGATCTTGAGTGTTCGTTTCATGTTTTTTTCAGTGCGTCTATTAACCGGCACCTTTTCTCACCTTCACTTTGCGTCGTCGAAAATATTCGCGAGCGTTTGCGGTTTGCGAGATACGCCCAGCAATGGCCGGAGTTCACCCACCGGTGAGGTAAACGAGGGGCTACGGCGACCCATGGATTCAAATTGCCACGACCACAGACTCCCATCGGCGGCGAGGCTCACAAGCTCGCCCATCATCGTTGCATTAACCGCGATCCAGTCCGAGTGCGTGCCAAGGCGGGCACAAGAAGCTGCGTCAGGATAGGTTATGGGGTCATCCGAAAAAGTCCACTTCCATAACGAGCCGTCGTTCTTGAGAGTTACCACTGATTCGCCGTCGCCAGCCAGCGCGATCCAATCTGTTTCCTTACCGAGTTGGAAATTTTGCTCTGCCATTGTCCACGTCGCTTTATTCGGCGATGGCTGCCATGCACCTGTAACGCGAAACGTCCCATCTTCGCGAACTCCTACCATGAAATTAGCTCCTCTGCGTGAATAAGCCGACACGTCACCACGTGACGAGAACAATTCGAAGTCAGCCACTCGGTAAAGCCATATTTCCTCATCAAGCTGGATTGCGTTTTTGACAGAACCAGCTCTCGAAGCAAAGCGCCAGGATTCCCCATTTGTTTTGCGGAAGTAAGTTTGGTCGCCATTGGAAAAAATCTCCGCCCAGTCTGAATCCGCCCCCAAGCGCTGAGGCTTAAAGGTGCGCAATCCCGGCCAGGGCTTTTTCCAACTTAACCGATTCGTTCCCAAGCGCCACAACGTGCCGTCCTCTTTCAAGAGGGTTGCGGATGTATCAGCTTCGCGCGCGGCACTCTTCCAGTTGTTGTCGGCGCCAAACCTCACCAACCCGGCTGGACTTGCTGTGTGCAATGCTGATTGTTCAAGCATGACCGGGTTTGTTGGCTGCTTGGAAACCCACAGGCTGCCATCTGATTTGACACCGACAGCCTCCCACCCATTGCAGATTGCAAAGCTTGACCAGTTCGTACCGTCGAAAAATCGGCCGCCAGGGAGTAGTGTGAAGCTCCTCCCCTCGCCAAGCAACAACGCGCCGAGACTTGGATCTTTGAACTCGAAACGGTCGGTCCAGATTCGCCCATCGGAAAGTCGTACCAGGAAGTCGCGACCACCGTTCCAAACCCCTTCGCATCGCAACGTCACACCTGGCGACGGCGTCAATCGCGCCACGCCGTGCGGTGGTTCAATGGGCGATACGAGTTCCCACACACGGTGGTAAGTCGCGCTCGCAAGTGTGACAACCGCCACAAGCGATGCGAGGAGGACGATCCCGTTTCGCCGCCACACTTTCCAGCCGACCAGCACTTGCTTGAAATTCCCATACATCAGCCACGCGAGCGCAACGGTGAGAGTCGGAATGCCGATCAAATAAGCGAGCCAGCCACGCCAGAGCAGTGCATCGACAATCGCTTCTGGATCGCTTCCGTTGATAACCAGAACCGAGGCGACAACGATGCCCAACGCCGTCGGCGCGAGCGCTTGCAGTGTGTTACGCGCAAGTGTCGAGGCAAAGAACGAAATCGTCGTAACTCCGATGACGATTGCGAGCTGCGGTAGTAAGGGCAGAAGAGAGTCGATGAAGCTCAATACCGCCCAGAGCAGATTTCCGTGGAGAACCTGTCCGTTGGAGGCGAGCGCGAAATTGCTGAATTTGGACTGAATGTCGGGAACGATCCGCCCGCCTTCGAACAGCAACGGAACGATAACACCAAAGCCGCATGAGAGCATCAATACGACCAGGAACTTGATGGCGAACTGTGTTCGTCGTCGTGACGAAAGACATAGCTGGGATTCAAAGGTTCCCAGCTTTCGCTCCTCGGCAACCGCTGCGCAGCCGATCAGCAACGGCATCACGACCCACAAAACCCAGAACTGGCCGGTGAGGAATTCCATCATCGGAGAATCCTTGAAACCGCCAGCCGCTTTTCTCGCCGCGACCATTCCCAAATGCAGGAAGGCGAGAATACCCGCGATCACAAATTGGGATTGGTGAAGTTGAATTTCCTTTTTCAGCAACGCCAGGCGCGGACCCCGGCTTTGCGTCGCTTTGGCGGCGACAAACATTCGCGGCAACTTCAGCCAGGCGGGCATGGCGATGTCGCCACCAGTCCACTGAACATCCTGCGCGCGCAGAAACATCCGTCTCGCCCAGAGAAATCCTGCGATGCTGTAAACCGTCAGGACAGCGGTTATCGCGTAGGTCGGATTTGCGCCGGCGAAAAACTTTTCTGTGAAATACCTCGTCGCCACCGTCAAGCCGGCCGGCACAAGCAGGGTAAACCAAAACGCCGCGGCCACCGTTCGGAACAGGAGCACGGTCCACAGCCCCCCTGAAAAAGCCGTGAGCAAGATCAGCCCGGTCGTCATCGCCAAATCCCCCAAGTCCGGTTTCGCGGCATTTAAGGCAGCGTGGCTTCGCCAGCCAAGGAAGGACAGCCACCAGACGCCAAGAACGAGCACAAGTGCGCCCGCCAGCGCCATCGTTTTCGTCCACCAGAGGCGCGAACGCGAAACGGGTTGCGCCAGCAGATTGGCGAACGTGCCCGAGGACATTTCCCGGCCGAACGAGTCCAGCGCCATAATCACAACCACCGCCGGGCAAAGCAGGAAGGGAAATACCGCTTCGAAAACCGAAAGCGGGCTGACCAAAGCTGAGTTGCTCGGTGCCAACCAGAGCGAGAGAGCCAGCAGCACGGCGATGCTGAAGCTCGGCAGCAATAGCTTGATTTCCTTTCGTACTAGCGCGTTCATGATTTCGATGGCACGAGGGTTTTGGCCGACACGAAAATTTCCTCCAGCGAAAGTGATTCCATCCGCAAGTCTTCCGGCTGATGGGCTTTCAACTTCGCGATCACTTCTTCGCTGCTGCCATTGGCCAGGATTTCCAGTTCGCGGCCGGTTTGTTTCACACTCACCGCGCTGGGCAGTTCGAACTTCGCAGGCGGTGTCGCGAAGCGCGCACGGATCTTCCTGAACCGATCGCGGGCACGGTCGGCTTCCATGGTCAGCAGTTCGCGGCCTTCCTCAATGATCGTAAATTCGTCAATCAATCCCTCAAACTCCGAGATGAGATGCGTGGAGACAAACACCGTGCGACATCCCGGATCGCCGGATTGATACGCGCCGATGACGGTTTCAATAAATTCGCGGCGCACGATGGGGTCGAGACCGGAGGTCGGTTCGTCGAGCAGGAGCAACTCGGGTTCGGGACAGATCGCGCCGATGAGGGCGAGCTGCGTCTTTTGACCTTTGGACAGTGTAATGGCTTTCTGGTCGGCATTCAGGCCAAAACGTCGGAGGAGGTCGGCTTCGGTATTGCGATTCCAATTCGCGCGGAATGATGCATGGTAATCCAGCGTGTCGCGCACGGTCATCCACGGATAAAACGCGACTGCGTCCGGCACATAGGCGAGCCGCGATTTGACTCCGACTTCATCCTTCTGTGGGTCGAGGCCGAACACGTGCACGCAGCCGCTGGTGGGGCGAAGCAGATTCAACAGGCATTTGATCGTGGTGGTCTTGCCCGCGCCGTTGCGCCCGAAGAAGCCG